>DASUQG010000339.1:0-11933 GCA_036280695.1 Thermoleophilaceae bacterium | reverse complement strand
ACAGCGCTTGTATACCCGACGGGAGGCCGGCTAGTCAGGAGCCGGCCGCGAGGTAGGTCGCCTGGAGGCTCACCTCGAAGCTTCGTGGCGCGAAGCAGCGCCGTACGCGCTCCCTGCCCACCACGCGGTGGAGACCCGTCTTGGGGTCGCGCCGGACGATCGCGCGCCTGACCGTGCCGCAGTACGTGCCTGGGGCGAAGGTGCCCAGCACCGGGTCGTAGCCGTAGTAGTTCTGCGATTCCACGATCGAGAACAGCGGCCCGAGCGTGAGCCCCGCTCCCTGCGCCGCGAGCTTCACGTCGGCGCGCGCGGTGCGGGCGGCCTGTGGCGTGGCCGCGAAGCGAGCCGCGAAGAGCGCGTGCCTGATCGAGGGGCTCGTCCGCCGCTTTGCCTCGACGGGGGCCGAGCCGGTGCCCGCCGCACTGATCTCCCGCGCCTGCTCGCTCGACTCTGGGCCGCCGACTATGCCGAAGGTGACCGTCACGGATGAGGCGGTGAATGCGGGTGCCACACAGCGGAGCTCCCGCGTTCGCCGCGAGCGGCGGCAGGCCGGGCGTCCGCGGAAGCCGACGCCGAGCTCGACCGCCTCCGCAGATCCGAGCGAAACCCCCACGGCCGCGGCTATCGCCTCGGCGCGGCGGCGGGCGTCGGCGACCGCGCGCGCCACGGCGCGCGGCCTCGCCGCGGCCACGGCGTCCTGGATCGACTCGTCCGTGAGCCGCACCGGGGCGGTCACGCGAGCCAGCCCCGCACCGCCGACCGTGATGCCCGGGCCGTAGTCCTCCTGCGGCTGCAGAAACGGGCCTGACGCTGCCGCCTGCGCCGGAATGGCCATGAGCAGCAGCAGGGTCAGGGTGGCAAGGCGCACTAATGCCTGTACGTGCGAGCCGCACGAAAGGTCCCGATGAGGTGCCCGGGGTGGGATTCGAACCCACACGCCCTCTCGGGCAATCGGGTTTAAGCCGATCGCGTCTGACCGAGTTCCGCCACCCGGGCACGATCAAGTATGGCCGTAGACTTCGGGCGTGAGCCCTCCCCGACCGACTGTGCACGTCGTGGGGCGCCGGCTGGAGCCGGGGCACCACCGGCTGCGCGACTTCCTCACTCGCGCAGCCCAGCCGCACGAGTTCTACGAGGCGGACTCCCCGCAGGCCGAGGCGGTGCTGGCGAAGGCCGGTGCGCGCGGCGCGGAGCTTCCGGTCGTGGTCGACGGGGACACGGTGCACGCGGGGATCACCGTGGAGCGCCTCGCGGAGGCGTGGAACGTGTTCGCGCGGCCGTCGAGGTCGCACTACGACCTGATGATCGTGGGCGGCGGCCCCGCCGGCCTGGCGGCCGCGGTGTACGGCGCGTCCGATGGCCTCTCCACGGCCGTCGCCGAGGAGGACCTGCCGGGCGGCCAGGCCGGACATACCTCGCTGATCGAGAACTTCTTCGGCTACGTCGAGGGCATCGGCGGCGCCGAGCTGGCTCGGCTCGCGGGCCGCCAGGCCGAGCGCTTCGGCGCCGAGCTGCTGATCCTGAACGGGATCGTCGGCGCCCGGTTCGAGCCGGGCAAGCCGGCGTGGGGCAGGCTGTCGAGCGGGGACGAGGTCACCTCGGACATCGTCCTCGTGTCCTGCGGGATGGAGTGGCGGCGGCTCGAGCTCGACGGCATTGACGAGCTACTCGACCACGGCGTCTACTACGGCGCAGGGCGCAGCGAGGCGATCCAGTGCGCCGGGGAGGACGTGATGGTCGTCGGGGCGGGGAACTCCGCGGGCCAGGCGGTGATGAACCTGGCGATGGCGGGCGCGCGGGTGCACATGATCGTGCGCGGCGACAGCCTCTCCAAGTCGATGTCCGCCTACCTGGTGGAACGGATCGAGAAGCACCCAGCCATCGAGGTCCGCCTGCGCTCGCGCGTGGCCGAGCTGCACGAAGCGACGGGTCGGCTCCGCAAGGTCACGGTTGAGAGCGCCGACGGCGAGCGGCATACGGTTCCGGTCACGTCCCTGTTCATCTGCATCGGCGGCATCCCGCGGACGCACTGGGCGGCGGGAAGTGGTGTCCGCACCGACGATGCCGGGTTCATTCTCACGGGACCGGACCTGCTCGAGGACGGCCACCGCCCGCAGGACTGGCCGCTGGATCGCGACCCGCTCGCGCTGGAGACGAGCGTGCCCGGCCTGTTCGCTGCGGGCGACGTGCGGCACGGCTCCACGAAGCGCGTGGCCGGGGCCGTGGGCGAGGGTGCGATGGCGATCTCGCTCGCCTACAGGCGCCTGGACGAGCTGCACCAAGCGGGCTGAACGCGCAACTTTTCCGCTGCTACGGTGTCACCGAGCCGGGTACGTATGCCCACGGCTAGTCCATGGAAGCTTCCGCGCTCAGACAGTCCGCAGCACTTCCGGCTCTGGCGGGCCGCTCTCCGCTCCTCCGCCTGCAGACCGACGAGCGCCTGATCGCGCTCACGCGGCGGGGGCACCACGGCGCCTTCGAGGCGCTCGTGCAGCGCTATCAGCCGCGTCTGCTGGCCTTCTGCCGCCACATGCTCGGCTCGCAGGAGGACGCCGAGGACGTGCTCCAGGAGGTCTTCACGGCGGCCTTCAACGCGATGCTCGCCGACGAGCGGCCGATCAACGCCCGGCCCTGGCTGTACCGGATCGCCCGCAACCGCTCGCTCAACCACCTGCGCCGCCCGCAGCCGGCCGGGCAGGACTCGATGGACATCTTCGAGCGCGACGGTGGCGCCACCACGGCGGACACGGTCCACAAGCGCGAGGAGTTCCGCCAGATCGTCGCCGACGTGCACGAGCTGCCGGAGACGCAGCGCACCGCCCTGTTACTGCGCGAGATCGACGCGCTCTCGTACGACCAGATCGCCGAGGCGATGGACACCACGATCCCGAGCGTCAAGTCGCTGCTGGTGCGCGCGCGCGTCTCGCTTGCGGAGGCTGCCGAGTCCCGGCTGCTCACCTGCGCCGAGGTGCGGCTCGAGCTCGGCCAGGTGGCCGAGGGGCTGGCCAGGACCACCGCGCCCGTGCGCCGCCATCTCAAGACCTGCGACCGCTGCCGCACGTTCAGGGGCGAGCTGCGCAAGACCACCAGGGCCCTGGCCGCCGTCTACCCGATCGGGCCGCTCATCTTCCTCAAGAAGCTCTGGGTGGCGAAGGCGGGTCTGGGGGGCGCGAGCGCCGCCGGGGCCGCCGCGTCGGGCGGCGCCGCGGCCGGTGGGAGCGGAATGGCCGGCGTGGCCGCCACGGCCGCCGGCGGGCTCACGGCCGGCGGCGCGGTGTCGGCGGGCGTCTCGACGCTGGCCTCCAAGGCCGCCGCCGGGATGGCGGCCGCGGTGATCGTGACCGCGGGGGCTGTCGAGGTGAAGCACGTGAGCGAGCGCCACTTCCAGGCGCCGCCGGCACAGGTGGCGGCCGCACCGGCGCCGCGGCCGGCGCCCGAGCCGCCGTCGCCCGTGGCGCGGCCCACCGAGACGCAGCTGCACGAGGCCGCCGCAGTCGAGGCCGAGCCCGTGGTCGAGCCGGTGGTGCCCGAGCCGGCGCCGGTCGTCGAGCCCGTGCCGGCCGAGCCGGTCGAGCCGCCGGCCGCAACGGTCCAGGAGGAGAGCTCGACGGTCACGCTGCCCCCGCGCGAGGAGGAGCCAGTCGACTCCACCACCCCGCCGGGCGAGCCGACCGATCCGGCCGCGCAGCCCGGCACGGGCCCGACGCTCACCGAGCCGCCACCGCTCGCGCCAGCGGCCGGCGAGCCCGGCGGCACGGCGCAGCCGGCTCCTCCACCGCCCGCGCAGTAGCTCCTCGTCCGGCTACGCTGCCCGCTCGGTGATCGACTTCGACGACTTCATGAAGGTCGACATCCGCGTGGGCCGGGTCGTCCGCGTGGAGGATTTCCCCGAGGCCCGCAAGCCCGCATGGAAGCTGTTCATCGACTTCGGCCCCGAGCTCGGCGAGAAGCGCTCCTCGGCCCAGATCAAGAACTACTCGCAGGAGCAGCTCGAGGGCAGCCTCGTGGTGGCGGTCGTGAACTTCCCGCCGCGCCAGATCGGCCCCTTCATGTCGGAGGTCCTCACGCTCGGGGTCCCGGACGAGGACGGCAACGTGATCCTGCTGCGCCCGACCGCCGACGTCCCGGTCGGCGGGCGCATGTTCTAGGCCACCGGCGCCAGCCCGATCACCTTCAGCCGCCGCTCCAGCGCCTTCGCCGCGAAGGCTCGCGTCTCCTCCAGATCGGTGCCGAACAGCTGCGTCTCGCCCTCCACGTACCACTTCGGCCGCAGCACGGCATCGGCGATCGGGGCCACCTCGGCGAGCGTGCGCGTGATCGCCTCGCCGTAGCGGGTGTCCTCCCGCGCCATCTCGCGCAGGAAGCGGGCGCCGAACGCCACGTGGCGATGCTCGTCACGCGCGATGTTGTTGAACCCCTCTACGAAGCCCGGCAGCGTGCCCTGCTCCTCGTTGTACTGGAGGATGAAGTGCTGGCCGGTGAGGGCGAGCATCCCCTCGATGACCATGTGGTAGAGCGTGATCGCCTCCACGAGCTTCTCCAGGTCACCCGGGTCGCGGGCGAGGGCGTCGACCCGGCTCTTCAGCATCTCGTCGAAGAGCTCGTTGAACTCGGGGTTCACGTGCTCGCTCGTCTCGGTGAGCCGGCCCTCGAGCGAGTCGGCCTCGAGCACGCCGACCTCCGCGTAGAAGCGGTTGAAGAAGCGCACGTGACGCGCCTCGTCCGCGATCTGGGTGCAGAGGAAGACGCGCATCTCCTCGGTGGGCGCGGCGCGCATCATCGGGCCGAGCTCCTCGGCCACCTTCTGCTCCCCGATGAAGAAGGAGCTGAGCCCGTACATGCGCTGGAAGCGCTCCTCCTCCGGGATGCGCTCGTGCCAGTCGATGCGGTCCTGCGTGAAGTCGATGTCCTGGGTGGCCCACTGCTGGCGCTCCCAGAGCAGGTAGAGCTGCTCGTAGCTGAGGAGGTTCACCTCGCCGCGGTCCGCGGACTCCATCACCCCGGGATCGCTGGTGGCCTGGAAGTCTTCGCGCAGGGTCCGCTCGGTGGCTGATTCGCTCATGGCGCCGCAGATTACCCCATGGTTGGCTGGCCAGCCAGCATGCCCGTGCGGCGCCCCCCGCGCGCCCAACTGCAGCGGTGAAGGGTGCTATCCGGATATGTCCGGCTGAGCCGGACAAAAGCCGATAGCACCCCCTCGATGCCGCCGTCAGCGGGCGCCCGCACGCCTGCCGCCCGGCGAGCGGAGCGCACCCCCTACGGGCCGGGCTCGGCCGTCGCCTCGATGCGGACCCTGTTGCCCGGGCCGGTCGGCTTGCCGACGATCGCCTCGCCCGGGCGCAGGCCGTCGATCGTCGTCGAGGTCGAATTGAGGCCGCCGCCGGCTCTGATGGTCACGTCGCCGAAGCGAAGGCCGTACTCGCGGCCGTCCTTCGAGCGCAGCTCCACCTGGATCGAGATGAACGCCGGCACGCGCACCACTCGCGGGGCGATGCGTCCGTTCTCGGCAGTGAGCAGCGCCAGCGTGCGGGCGGGCTCCTCGTCGCCGGCGCCGCCCGGCTCGTCCTCAGGGGACTCCGCGGGCTCGGTCTCGGTCTCGGCCTCCGGAGCCTCCCGCTCCACCTCGGTCTCGGCGGCCTCCGTCTCGGTCGGAGTCGCCTCCGTCACCGCCGTAGTTGTGGCTCCGGACGCCGGCTCCTCCTCATCCCCGCCACACCCCAAAACCCCGAGCGCAAGCGCAATAACGAGTGCGAAGACGCATCTCGCCCTGAATTTCCGTCCGCAAATGCCGATTAGGCGTAGTAGGGAGCCACGCGATGCAGAGGCCATGGACACACGGTAATCGTCTCCTCGGTTACGACCCGATTCGTCGCCGCGTCTGGGTCTGCGGTCAGCGGGTCCACCATGGGGCCACCGGCATCTTGCTCGCGGTGCTCGGCGCCGCCCTCGTGGCGCACGACTGGAAGGACCGTCTGGCCTGGTTCCGGCCGGGCGCGCAGGAGACGTCTAGAGGCTGAGCGTCCCGCCTGGGTCGAGCACCTCGACCGTCGTCTTCCCGCCCGTACGCTGCTCCACGTCCGCCTTGAACGCCTGAGCGTCCGTCTCGATCGGCGGGAACGTGTTGTAGTGGCAGGGGATCACGATCGGGGCCCCGATCCACTCGCACGCCACGGCCGCGTCGTGGCGGTCCATCGTGTAGTGCCCGCCGATGCACACGATCGCCGCGTCGAGCTGGTCGCGCTCGCCGGCGAGGCGGATGTCGGAGAACAACCCGGTGTCGCCCACGTGGTAGACGGTCTTGCCGCCCAGGTTGATCACCAGGCCCGCGGGCGTGTGCACCGTGCCGTTCGGCGAGGTGGCGGTGTGCCACGCAGGGGTCAGGCGCACCCAGCCGCCGTCGAACTCCACCGTGCCGCCGATGTTCGGGTCCGCCACGTTCTCCAGGCCCTGCTCGCCCAGCTCGCCCGCCAATTCGGTGTTCGCCGCGATCTGCGCGCCCGTGCGCTTGCCGATGTCGATGATGTCGCCGTAGTGGTCGGCGTGCCCGTGGGTCAGGAAGATGTGCGTCGGCTCTAGCTCCGAGGCCTCCACGGCGGCCTTCGGATTGCCGCTCAGAAACGGGTCAACCAGCACGCGAGTGTCGCCGTCGGTCAGCTCAAAGCACGCGTGCCCTAGAAACCGGATGTCCATTCAGTCTCCTTCAGGTTTTGTGGTCGTTCCAAGTTCGCGGGCCAGCTCCCACCCCACGGCCACGCCGACCATCATGCCGAGGCGCGTCTCCTCCGCCAGCAGCGTCTCGACTCGGGTGGCGCGCGTGGCCTCGTCCGGCTCGGCGACGGCCGAGCGTAGCTCCGACTGATGTGCTGGACCGAACCAGCCGCCCTCGTTCAGCGCGTGCGCCAGGACGCGATGGAGCTGAGGCGCCGCGGCCGACACCAGCCGCTCGGCATCCGCGAAGCGCTCGGGATCCGACAGCGCCCGCACCGCGGCCTCCACCTCCTGGTCGGAGAACATCAGGGGGTCCTGGTGAGCCGTGGCAGCAACAGGCCGAGCAGCGCACCGGTGAGCGCGCCCCCGACGGCGGCCGCGATGTTGGCCTCCTCGGTGGTAAGCGAGAGCAGCACCAGCACCACCGCGATCACGTACACGCCCAGTAGGTCGTTCTCCCGGTCCTCGCCGCGGCGCGCCGCGAGCCGGTCGTCCACGAGCCAGGCCACGAGCAAGCCAAGTGCCGCGCCATTCGCCCCGATGACGTTCCACACGGGAGTGTCCGAGAGCAGCGGCGGGGTCTCGAGGACCACGGCCAGAGCCGTCCCGGCGGCGCCCGCGAGGATGAAGGTGGCCACCACCGACACGGCTCCGAAGCGCCGCTCGAGGAGCGTGCCGAAGATGCCCACCGGCACGAGCGCCACGAAGCCGTACCCGAGCTGGTCCGCGTGCAGGAACGGCGCGAGGAACCAGCGCCAGACGTCGTCATCGGACAGGCCGGGCGCGTTGTCCACGATCGTCACGTAGCCGAGGTCCAGCCCCTGGTCCGCCGCGTAGAGGAGCATCGCCACAACGCAGGCGGCGATCAGGCCGAACGTGGCGTACGGCCTCGTGTCCGGCGCGATCCCGGCGATCTCCTCGGCGCGCAGCCGGGGCAGCTTCTTGGCGCGCCGGCGGCGCTTCGTCTGCGGCTCCCCCGAGGAGCGGTCGATCTTCGGCGCGCGCTTGCGGACCCGCTGCCCGCAATACGGGCACTCGGTCACGTACGGGCTCACCTCGGAGCCGCAGTTCTTGCAGACGACGAAGAGGTCCGGCTGCGACACGGTGCCCCTCAGAGTACCCGTCGCCGGACGGGTGATCGGCGCTTAGTCGCCGGTGGCCTCTGCGGGCTCGGGGACGGTCGCGTCGAGGATCTCCCGCACGACCTCGCGCAGGTCGTGGTTGGCCTCGTAGACCACCTCCTGGCGGGAAGCGCCGTTGCCGCGGTCCAGGATGTCCTCGAGGCAGTCGAAGTCGGCCTCCGACCCCAGGGCCTCGGAGTGCGGGCGCAGGCGGGCCATCAGCCGCCGCGTCAGCTCCGGGACCGGCACGCGGTCCTTGTCCGGCAGGTCCACCAGCTGCGCGCCGAGCCCGTGGCGGGCGGCCATCCACTTGTTCTCGTCGAGCATCTCGTACGGGTAGCGCGAGAGCTTCTGGCCCTCGTCGTAGTGCTCGGCCAGCTCCTTCACCATCGCCTGGACGAGGGCGGCGAGCGCCAGCGTGTGTTCCACGCGCGTCTGCGAGTCCATCACCCGCACCTCGACCGTCCCGAAGTTCGGATGCGGGCGCACGTCGTACCAGAGGTAGGTGTAGTCGCCGATGACCTTCGACTGCATCATGAACTCGATCCGGCGCGCCCAGTCCTCGAAGTCGTCGTAGCGGGGCGGGATGCCCACCCGCGGGAAGGCGCGGAAGATCGGCGTGCGCGTGGAGTCGAGTCCAGTGTTGTCGCCGCGCCAAAAGGGTGAGTTGCCCGACAGCGCCAGCAGCAGCGGCAGGTGCACCCGCATCCCGTTGGTCACGTGGATCGCCTTGTCCGGGTCGTCGAGGCCCACGTGTATGTGGATGCCGAAGATGATCTCCTGGCGGGCCACGAACTGGAGGCCGGAGATCAGGTCCCGGTAGCGCGGGCGCGCGACTATGCGCTGGTCCTCCCAGAGGGCGAACGGATGGGTGCCCGCCGAGCCGATGGCGAGCCCGTGTTGCTGCGCCACCTGGTTCACGGTCCGCCGCATCGCCCGCAGCTGCTCGCCGGCCGCGACCGTGTCACGCACCGGAGTCGTGGCGATCTCGCAGACCGACTCCATCAGTTCCGGCTTGACCTCGCCCTCCGTGGGTATCTCACTGAGGTCGGCGAGCAGCCCCTCGATGGAGTTCGAGAGATCGAGCGTCTCCTCGTCCACGATCATGAGCTCCTCCTCGATCCCAAGGGTGTAGGAGGGCCCCGAGAACCGGTGCTCCATCGCGCGCAGGGTATAACCCCGGGGACACAACAAGGAGAACTTCAATGGCACTCGGCTACGACGGCAAGCTCTACATCCTCGCGTTCGACCACCGAGGGTCGTTCCAGAAGAAGATGTTCGGGATCGAGGGCGACCCGACGCCCGAGCAGACCGAGACGATCGCCGACGCGAAGCACCTGATCTTCGAGGGGCTGCTGAAGGCGACCGAGGAGGGCGTGGACCCGCACGCGACCGGGTGCCTGGTTGACGAGCAGTTCGGCTCGCCCACCCGCATCCCGCAGGAGGCCAAGGAGCGCGGCCTGCTGCTCGCGATGCCCGTGGAGAAGTCGGGCCAGAACGAGTTCGACTTCGAGTACGGCGACGAGTTCGGCGATCACATCGAGAACTTCGACCCCGACTTCTCGAAGGTGCTGGTGCGCTACAACCCCGAGGGCGACGCCGAGATGAACCAGCGCCAGTCCGAGCGGCTGAAGCGGCTCGCCGACTGGCTCCACGAGCACGACCGCAAGTTCCTCTTCGAGCTGCTGGTGCCGGCCGAGCCGCACCAGCTCGAGAAGGCCGGCGGGGACGAGGACCGCTACGACGCCGAGCTGCGCCCGGAGTTGATGCGCCAGGCGATCGTGGAGCTACAGGACCACGGGATCGAGGCGGACATCTGGAAGATCGAGGGGATCGACTCCCAGGACGACTGCGAGCGCATCTCCCAGACCGCGCGGCGCGACGGCCGTGACGGCGTGATCTGCGTCGTGCTCGGCCGCGGCGCCGACGACGCGAAGGTGGAGCACTGGCTGCGCACCGGCGCCCCGGTGGAGGGCTACGCCGGCTTTGCGATCGGTCGCACGATCTGGTGGGACGCGCTCAAGGGCTTCCTCGAGGGCGACCTCGAGCGGGACGAAGCCGTGGGCCAGGTGGCCGAGAAGTACCTGCGCTTCGTGCAGGTGTACAGGGAGGCGGCGCGGGAGCACGCGGCCGCATGAGCGCCCTGTTACGCGTGCGCGAGCGCCGGGCTCGGCTCGGTCAGGCCGCTGATAGCCTTCCGCCGAGCATGCGCATGAGGCAGTCACTGGCGCAGTTCGAGGAGGCCTTCCGCGAGGAAGCGGCCGAGTCGATCGTACGCAGGGAGCGGCTCCGCAAGGAGGCCGCCCAGCGCTCCCGGGTCCGCCGGGTGGAGCGCACGCGCAAGCAGGGATCCTTCCGCTTCGCCTTCCTCGCCCTCACGATCGTCGTCACAGCCGTGATCGTCACGATCGTGATGTTCGAGACGCTGGCGATGCTCGCGGGCTAGCCCCGCCGCCGCGCTTAGCGGCTTTCGGATTTCAGTCGCTCGAGCGAGCCGTTCAGGTCCGCTCGACCCTCCGTGTCGTCTTGAGCCTCCTGGATCTCGACGTACACCTCGCGCCGGAAAACCGGCACGGAACGCGGCGCCTCGATGCCGATTCGGACCTTTTCGCCCATGATCGCGAGCACCGATATCTCGATGTCGTCGCCGATCATGATGCTCTGGTTGGACTTGCGCGTGAGAACGAGCACGCCGGACATCTCCCCTGCCGAAGGAATTCCGCGACCCCCAATAAAGCAGCCCGGGGCGAGTGGCGCAATGGGCAACCGTTGGGGTATGGACGCATGTCGATTGCGGGTGCCGGGTTGGTAGTGTCCGGCGCCGTTTGGCACGTAGATCGCTCAAGCCGCAGCTGAACCAGATCCGCACATGGGTGCGCCAGGGCCGCACCGACGCCTGGATCGCCCACCAGCTGGACGTGTCGGTCGGAGACATCCGGGCCTTCAAGCGCGAGCACGAGCTGGCGCCTGCGGAGGCGGCCGAGGGTGAGGCGTTCGCCCCGGGCTCTGACGCCGAGGAGCTCGATCTGCGCGCCGAGGACGACGCCCTCGTGGCGGAGGCCCTGGAGGCGGAGCGCCAGGCGGAGCAGGCGGCTGAGGACGAGGACGAGTCCGTGGAGAGCGAGGACGGCGACGGGGACGGCGACGACAAGCCGCGCCGCCGCCGCCGCGGGCGCCGGGGCGGCCGTGGCCGCGGTCGCGCACGCCCACCGAAGGCGCTCGAGGGGACATTCGACCACGGCGAGGAGGGCTACGGGCTCTGGCTCGACCCGGCCGTGCAGGACGACCCCACCTATGCGGAGCATTGGGCGGGCCACCGCCCGGTCACGGTCACGATCGAGGCCAATCGCATCGTGATCAGCCGCGCCGGCGAGGATGCCGGCGACGACGAAGACGACGACTGAACCAGACTTCTGCGGGACCAGGCGCTAGCCTCGGCCGCCATGGCCTACGCGGTCGAGAATGCCCTCTACCAGTGGCGCGAAGGCGAGCGACGGATCGCGAACGCGCCCGAGACCGTGCAGGCGGATCTCGACGACGCCACCGACGTCGTCGTCGAGGAGCTGCGCCGTCGGCTCGGATCGACGTTCATGGTCGACGAGCTGGCTGACCTATACGGCGCGGATACCGACTGGGCGCTGGCGATCGCCCGGCGCCGTGGCGCCGGGACCGACTCGGCGAGCGTCGTGGACGCAGCGTTCGCCCGCTACCTGCGCGAGGCGAAGGACTACGCCGGCGGCCGCCCGCGCGAGAAGCACGAGAAGCCCGAGTAGGAAACCGCCGCGCCGCGGCGAAGGCGATGCGCATGGCCACTCGCCGCCGCAGCGGAATTCGCTGGGACCGCCTCGGGCGCGTGGCCCTGCTCGGCACGCTCGTCGTGATCCTGTTCTCGTACGCCTCGCCGGCCCGGCAGTGGATCAGGCAGTCCGGCACCGCCGGGCACCAGAAGCAGGAGCTGAGCGAGCTGAACAGGGACAACCGCGGCCTGAAGCGGAGGCTGCGCGCCCTCCGCGACCCCGGCGCGCTGGAGCGCGAGGCGCGCCGGCTGGGGATGGTGCGAGCCGGCGAGCGCTCCTACGTGATCGAGAACCTGCCCTAGCGGAA
>DASUQG010000338.1:0-3735 GCA_036280695.1 Thermoleophilaceae bacterium | reverse complement strand
CCGGTGAGGAACGGGAAGCCGATCATGGCGTAGTCGGCCACGTTGCCGCCCTCGGTGGCCTGTCCACAGAAGCAGGTGCGCGTCCAGCGCACGTCGAGCTCCGGCTCCCGGCTGAGCGCCGCGCGCGCCTCGCGCCAGGCGCGCAGCATCGCGGCGGCCTCGACGCGTCCCACGTAGTCGGAGGCGGCCGGCCCGTCGCGCACCAGCCCCGCCGACTGGTCGCCCTCGTTGGAGTTGCCGTAGACGTTCAGCACCTTCTGCCGACGCGGCACCCGGCCCGCCCTGCGCACGCCGCGCTCGAACACCTGCAGCGCCGAGGCGTGATGGTCCTCGTTGTAGTAGGGAAAGCTCGACTTCGTGACCGTGCCGTGGTCCGCGAAGGTGGACCAGCCGCCGATCGGCACCCGCCGCCCGCGCACGATCTTGTCCACGCGCAGGACGTTCACCTGCGGGTCGATCGTGTGGTCCACGCCCTGGGGGTCGTCCGACGCCGAGCCCTGTCCGCGCTCGCGCTGGATCCCGTGGTCGGCGAGGTGCGCCTCGATGCTGCGGTTCATCGTGAGGCCATGGATCTCCGCCCGGCCCCAGCCGGCCTCCGCGCGCGAGCGGTCGTCGTCCGCGCGCCGGACGGCAGCGGTGACCTGCCGCACCAGGAACGAGTAGAGCTGTGGATCCGCGGGTGGCGCGTCGAGGAGCCGGTAGAAGCTCAGCGGGTCGGTGACCGTGGCGAGACCGGGGGCGGCCGTGTTGAAGGTCCTGAAGTTGGCGTAGCCGCCGGGCCCCGAGTGAGTATGCGACGCCGAGACGAGCAGGTTCGACTCGGAGAAGCCGCGGGCGGCGAGGGCGTCGCCGACGTGCTTGACGAGCCCGCCGGGGACCATGAACAGGTCCACGGCCACGAGCGCGACCTTGCGCTCGCCCCGCTGGAGCACCAGCGCGCGTGCCCAGAGGCGGGTGTGCTGCCCCTGCGCAACGCGGTCCTGACGGGTCCAGCCGCCCAGGTAGTAGCCGGTGCGGGGAGTGACGTCGGCCTTGCCGACCCCAGCGCGCAGCGGAGCCGCCTCCGCGGCCGGCGCGGCCGCGAGGGCGGCCACGAGCAGCAGCAGCAGTGCCCCAGGGCGCCTCACGACCGGCGAATTTACCGCTGGGGGCTGCGCCTCGCGCCGGTTCCGCCGCTAGCGTCCCGGGCGTGCTGGAGGTCCGCGACCTGACGAAGCGCTACGGCCTCAACGTCGCGGTCGACCGGCTCACGTTCAAGGCCAGCCCCGGTCGCGTGCTCGGGTTTCTCGGCCCCAACGGCGCCGGCAAGACCACGACCCTGCGCACGCTGCTCGGGCTCACCCTGCCCACCTCGGGGTCGGCCATGGTGGACAGCCGTCCGTACCGCGAGCTGGAGGACCCGGTGAAGGTGGTGGGCGCCGTGCTCGAGGGCCCGCAGTTCCACCCGGGGCGGACCGGTCGCAATCATCTGCGCGTGATGGCCGCCGCCGCCGGCCTTCCGACCGCCCGAGTGGACGAGATGCTCCGGCTCGTGGAGCTGAACGGCGCCGGCAACCGGCGCGTGAAGGGCTACTCGCTCGGCATGCGCCAGCGGCTCAGCCTGGCCGGAGCGCTGCTCGGCGACCCGCGCGCGCTCGTGCTCGACGAGCCGGCCAACGGGCTCGACCCCCAGGGCATCCGCTGGCTGCGCGACTTCCTGCGTGCGCAGGCCCGCGACGGCCGCACGGTGCTCGTGTCTAGCCACGTGCTGGCCGAGATGGCGCAGACGGTCGACGAGGTCGTCGTGATCAGTCGCGGCCGGCTCGTCGCGCAGGGGTCGCTGGACGAGCTGACCCATGGGGTGGAGGCGCCGGTCTGGGTTCGCAGCCCCGAGCCCGATCGCCTGCGGGCGGCGCTCGCGGCGAAGGAGAACGTCAGCGCCGAGCCGGGGGAGGCCGGAGGCGGCTGGCTCGCGGTGCGCGGAGCGTCACTCGAGGACGTGGGAACGACCGCGGCCGAGAACGGCATCCCCGTGTACGAGCTCTACCGGCCGCGCCAGTCGCTCGAGAGCGTCTTCCTCGAGCTCACCGGCGACACGGAGGCGGGCCGGTGACGCGGCTGGTGGGCGCCGAGCTCTTGAAGCTGCGCACCACGCGCACGTTCTGGGCGCTGTCCGGCTCGGCGCTCGGGCTCGTGCTCCTGATCGTGGTGCTCAACGTGGCGATCGAGGACGCGTTCGGCGCCGAGCACGACGTCGTCGAGCTGCTTTCGACCGTGGGCATCTGCGGCCTGCTCACGCTCGTGCTCGGCGCGGTTGTCGGCGCCGGCGAGTACCGGCACGGCACGATCGCGTGGACGCTGCTCGTGACCCCGCAACGGCTCCGCGCCGTGGGCGCGCAGGTGCTGGCGTGCGCGCTCGGCGGGCTCGCCATCGGTCTCGGCATCGGCGCGATCACGGCCGCGATCGCGATCCCGTGGCTCACCGCCAAGGACGCCGCGATGCCGCCCGCCGGCGACCTGTTCCAGGTGTTCGTGGGCGGCGGCGTCTACGCAGGGCTGGCCGCCGCGTTCGGCGTCGGGCTCGGCGCCCTGCTGCGCAACCAGGTGTCCGCTGTGGTGATCGTGCTGGTCCTGATCTTCGTGGTCGAGCCGACGCTCGCGGCGCTCATCGAGGGCTTCGGCGCATTCACGCTCACCGGACTGGGCGCGGCGATGCTCGGCGTGGACGACGGATCGGACCTGCTCGCCCCCGGCACCGCCGCCGTCGTCTGGACGCTCTACACCACGGTGCTCGCGGTGCTCGCGGCGATCAGCACCTCGCGCCGCGACATCTAGAGAATCTGCACGTCCGCGCTGTCACCGAGCACGAAGCGATACGCCTTCGGAAGCGGCGGTCCGCGGCCGATCGTCACGTTCTTGCCGATCAGGCTCGCCTCGATTCGATAGTCGAGCTGCGAGATCCGCGATCCCGACATCACGATCGAGTGCTCCAGCTCGGCGTGCTCGATCCTCACCTCGTCGCCGATCGCCGTGTAGGGGCCGATGTAAGCGTCGGTGATCTGCGAGCCCACCCCGATCACGGCGGGTCCGCGGACCGTGGTCCGCTCGAGCCGGGCGCCCTTTTCAATCACCACGCGGCCCTCAACGCGGCTGTCCACCAGCTCGCCGTCGATCCGCTCGTCCATGTCGTCCAGGATCAGGCGATTCGCCTCGAGCATGTCCTGCACCTGGCCGGTGTCCTTCCACCACCCGTCCACGATGTGGGGGTCCACGCGCAGGCCGCGGTCCACGAGCGTCTGGATCGCGTCGGTGATCTCGAGCTCGTCGCGCCACGACGGCTCGATCGAGCGTGCGGCGTCGAAGATCGTCGGCGTGAACATGTACACGCCCACGAGCGCGAGGTCCGTCTTCGGCTCCTTCGGCTTCTCCACCAAGCGCGCGACCCGGTTGCCGCCGTCGAGCTCCGCCACGCCGTAGTTCTCCGGGTCCGGCACGTGCGTGAGCAGGATCAGCGCGTCGGGCTGCTCGCTCGTGAACGTCTCCACCAGCTGGACGATGCCGTCGCGGAGCAGGTTGTCGCCGAGGTACATCACGAAGGGCGAGTCGCCGAGGAACTCCTCCGCCGTGAGCACGGCATGGGCGAGCCCGCGCGGCGCCTCCTGCTCGATGTAGGTGAGCTGCACGCCGAACTGCGACCCGTCGCCGGCGGCGTCGCGAACCTCGGCTCCCGTCTCCGGCGCGATGATGATGCCAACC
>DASUQG010000337.1:0-4756 GCA_036280695.1 Thermoleophilaceae bacterium | reverse complement strand
GCCCATCGTGGTGGTCGTGTAGCGCTTGGAGAGCTCGATCGAGTCATAGCCCTCCTCCACCGACAGGTGGATGTCCTTGGAGGTGACGTCCTCGCACAGGCAGGCGAAGCACTTGCCGCGGCGCTCGCTCGTGACGGGCGGCGGCACGGCCACGCCCGGCGGCCACGCCTCCGGGCGGTCGAGGCGCTCGCGGTCCTTCCCGGCGCGCGCGCGTGAGCCCGCGTCGCCGAGTCCGAGCGCGTGCGCCGCCTCGGCGCCGGCCACCGAGCCGGACAGCTCCGCCGCCTCGAGCTCGGAGTGGCCGGTGAGCTGGCCGGCCACGTGGAGGTCCTCGGGCACGTGCGCGAGCGTGAAGTAGCCGCGCTCGTCGTCGTAGGCGGTCTTGGCCCCGGCCTGGGCGGCCAGCGAGGTTGCGGGCGCGCTGCCGCCGGACACCACCAGCAGGTCGACCCCGAAGCTGCGCTCGGCCGCCGTCGACCCGGGCGGGCCGACCACCACGCTCGACACCTGCCCGCGCCCGCGCGCCTCGAGCACGGTGGCCCCGGTGACCACCTCCACGCCGAGGCGCTTGAGCGCGCCCTTCGGCCCGGCGCTGCCGTTCTCCCGCAGATCTGCCACGCACACGATCTCGACTCCGGCGTCGAGCAGCGCCAGCGCGGCGTGGAGGCCGCGGTCGTCCACGGTCGCCACGACCGCGCGCGTTCCGGGCTGGACCGCGTACATCGAGACCAGCCGGCGCGCGCCTCCGGAGAGCATCACGCCCGGCAGGTCGTTGCCGGGGAACAGCAGCGGCTGCTCGATCGCGCCCGTGGCGTGGATCTGGCGCCGAGCGCGGACCTGGTGGAGCGTGTCGCCCTGCCACACCGGCACGAGGCCGTCGAAGGTGCCGAGCGCGGGCGCGTTCGCGAGGATCTCGACGCCCGCCTGGCGCGCCCGGTCGACCAGCTCGCGCGCGTAGCCCACTCCGCCCTCGGCCAGCAGCCGGCCGCCCGGCTCCGGGCCCTCGTCCGCCAAGACCACATCCGCGCCGAGCTCGGCCGCGACGGCGGCGGCGTTCAGCCCCGCCGCTCCGCCCCCGATGACGAGAACGTCCGCATGACGGCGCCGGTACTCCGTGCGCCACTCGCGCTCGGGCTGCGACCTGCGCAGCTTCCCGAGCCCCGCGGCGTGCCGCAGGACCTTCTCGTAGAGCGGCCAGAAGCGCCGCGGCCGGATGAAGGTCTTGTAGTAGAAGCCGGGCGGGGTGAACGGGCCGCCCACGAGGTCGGTGGCGCGCATCACGTCGAAGTCGAGCGACGGCGAAGCGTTCATGTGCTCCACCCTCATCCCCTCGCGCACGGGCTCGGTGCAGGCGCGCACGCCCGGGGCGTCGTCCACCTGCACCAGGCAGTTGGGGCATTGGCCGGCGCAGCAGAGCAGCCCGCGCGGGCGGTGGTACTTGAAGCTGCGGGAGAAGGTGCGCTGGCCGGAGGCGAACAGCGCCGAGCCGATCGTGTCGCCCTCGAGCGCCGCCACGTTCTTGCCGTCGAACGTGAACGTGATCTCAGCGCCGCGGTCGATGCGCTCCCCGCGCTGCTCGGGGAGCCTGGTCACGCGGGGGCCTCGGTGGGCAGCGCGTCCGGCATCGCCGTGAACAGCACCTCGTTCGTGCGCGTGTCGCGCTCCGCGATGAACCACTCACCGCAGCCAGAGCGGTGCACCCACCACTCGCGCTGCACCCCCGCGACGTTGCGCCGGAAGTAGTTGTACTCACCGAGCTCGCGCAGCGACGGCGCCTCGCGCGGGCGCGGGTTGATCTCGCCCCCGAAGCCGAAGTCGGTGACTTCCCGGGGGCCGCAGTTGGGGCAAGTGAGGACGTAGGACATGGGTCAGTGAGCGCGCAGGGCCACGGTATACAAATTTGTCTACTGGATCAACCGACCGGGGTGCCCGGAATCCACTGCGTTCCCGCGAGCGGCACGCGCGCCATCGCCGCGGCCTCGACCGTGAGCGCCACCACGTCCTCTGGCTCGAGGTTGTGGAGGTGGGACTTCCCGCACGCGCGCGCGAGGGTCTGCGCCTCGAGCGTCATCGTGCGCAGGTAGTTCGCGAGCCGGCGGCCGCCGAGCTCGGGGTCGAATCGCGCGGCCAGCTCGTCGCGCTGGGTCGAGATGCCCGCCGGGTCCTGTCCTTCGTGCCAGTCGTCGTAGAAGCCCGCCGAGGTCCCGAGTTCGGCGTAGCCGTCCTCGAGCTCAGGCGAGTTGTCGCCCAGCGCGATGAGGGCGGCCACGCCGATCGAGACCGCGTCGGCGCCGAGGGCGAGAGCCTTCGCCACATCGGCGCCGTTGCGGATTCCCCCCGAGACGATCAACTGCACCTCGCGGTGCACGCCCAGGTCCTGCAGGGCATCCACGGCCGGCCGGATCGCGGCCAGCGTCGGGATGCCGGCGTGTTCGATGAAGACCTCCTGCGTGGCGGCGGTGCCGCCCTGCATGCCGTCCAAAACCACCACGTCGGCGCCGGCCTTCACCGCGAGAGCCGTGTCGAAGTACGGCCGCGTGGCGCCGACCTTGATGTAGATCGGCTTCTCCCAGTCGGTGATCTCGCGCAGCTCGCCGATCTTGATCTCGAGGTCGTCGGGGCCGGTCCAGTCGGGGTGCCGGCAGGCGCTGCGCTGGTCGATCCCCTTCGGCAGGTCGCGCATCTCGGCCACGCGGTCGGAGATCTTCTGGCCGAGCAGCATGCCGCCGCCGCCCGGCTTCGCGCCCTGGCCGACCACGATCTCGATCGCGTCGGCGCGGCGCAGGTCGTCCGGGTTCATCCCGTAGCGCGAGGGCAGCAGCTGGTAGACGAGCATCTTCGACGCCTCGCGCTCCTCGGGCGTCATGCCGCCGTCGCCCGTGGTCGTGGAGGTGCCCACCGCCGACGCGCCCCGGCCCAGAGCCTCCTTCGCCGGCCCCGACAGAGCGCCGAAGCTCATCCCGGCGACCGTGATCGGTATCTCCAGGTGGAGCGGCTTCTTCGCGAAGCGCGTGCCGAGCGTGACGTCCGTGTCGCAGCGTTCCCGGTAGCCCTCGAGCGGGTAGCGCGACATGCTCGCGCCGAGGAACAGCAGGTCGTCGAAGTGCGGCACCGGGCGCTTGGCGCCGAAGCCGCGGATGTCGTAGATGCCCTCGCGCGCGGCGCGCTGGATCTCGTGGATCACGTCGCGGTTGAAGATCGCACCCTCGCGCAGGCCGGGGCGCCAGCCGCGCGACGCGGAGCGGCGCTCGACGTCGTCGCGGGCCTTCCCGAGTGCGTCGAACTCGGTCATCGCGCTAGTACTCGCCCGCGTTGTCGACGTCGAAGTTGTAGAGCTTCCGCGCCGATCCGTAGCGGCGGAAATCGGACGGCTCACAGTCCTCGACCTCGGCGCGCTCGAGCAGCCCCGTCAGCTCCGCCACGTGCTCGTCGCGCATCTCCTTCTCGACGCAGTCGGCCCCGAGCCCGGCCACGCTCCCGCGCACGTACAGGTGGGCCTCGTAGATCGAGTCGCCGAGAGCCTCACCGGCGTCGCCGCACACGACCAGGCAGCCCTTCTGCGCCATGAACGCGCTCATGTGCCCCACCGAGCCCTGGACCACGATGTCCACGCCCTTCATCGAGATGCCGCAGCGCGCTGCGGCGCTGCCGCGGATCACGAGCAGCCCGCCGCGGCCGGTGGCGCCCGCGGACTGCGACGTGTTGCCCTCCACGATCACCGTCCCGGACATGATGTTCTCGGCCGCGCCCACGCCCGCGTTGCCGTGCACGCGCACGGTCGCCTGCTTGTTCATCCCGGCGCAGTAGTAGCCCGCGTGGCCCTCGATCTCGACCTCGATCGGGGCGTCGATCCCCACGGCGAGCGCGTGCGCCCCGCGCGGGTTCAGCACGCGCCAGTGCCGCGGGCCGTCGTCGTCCACGGAGTGCAGCGCGGCATTCAGCTCGCGCAGCGGCGACACCGCCAGGTCGAACTCGGCAGCCTCGAGGCCGCTCCCGAGAGCGGCCATCAGACCTTGGCCCGCTCCCAGCTGTAGACGCGTCCAGGCTCCGGCTCCCAGGTGCGTGCGCTCTCGGCGCCGGGCAGCACCGCGATCGCCCGGTACTCGGACGCCATCGCGACCCAGTCGTCGGTCTCCGCCATCACCGCCGGCTTGCAGGCGATCGGGTCGCGCAGCACGGCGAAGCCGTCGATCGTCCCGACCGCGAACGTGTAGAAGCCGTCCAGGTCCTCCAGGCAGCCCTCGAGCGCCTGCTCCAGGGACGCGCCCTCGCGGAGGCGCCAGGTCAGATATCCGGCCGCCACCTCGGAGTCGTTGTCCGTCTGGAACTCGATGCCCTCGGCGCGCAGCCGCTGCCGCAGCCGGTTGTGGTTCGACAGCGACCCGTTGTGCACGAGGCACAGGTCGAGCCCGGTCGAGAACGGGTGTGAGTGCTCGGTCGTCACGCGGCTCTCGGTGGCCATCCGCGTGTGGCCGAGCGCGTGCGAGCCGGACATCCCCGCCAGCCCGAAGCTCTCGATGAACTCCTGCGGCGGGCCGGCCTCCTTGAAGATCTCGATCGCCTGCCCCGCGCTCATAACGCGCAGCTCCGGATAGCGCTCGTGCAGCCAGGCCTGGGCCTCGGCCGCCTCCGTCTCCACCACGATCACCGCGTGCGACCCGCGCGCCTCCGGATCCCCGGCGCCGAAGGCCGCGTCGAGCGCCGTGCGCACGGCGCTCCAGTCCTGCTCCGGGTCCGGGCTGAACAGCGACACCTT
>DASUQG010000336.1:0-7353 GCA_036280695.1 Thermoleophilaceae bacterium | reverse complement strand
CGGCTCGCTGATCCTCGCCGGCGGGACCACGGGCAAGCGGCTCACGCTGCCGAACGCCCGCATCCTGATCCACCAGCCCTCGTCCGGATTCCAGGGCCAGTCGTCCGACATCGAGATCCACGCCCGCGAGGTGCTCGAGCTGCGGCGGCTGCTCGAGGAGATCTACGCGAAGCACACCGACAGGACCGCCGACGAGGTCCACGAGGACATGGAGCGCGACCGTTTCTTCGGCGCGCAGGAGGCGGTCGAGTACGGGCTCGTGGACCGGATCGTGAGCGCAAGCGAGCTCAAGCGGCCGCCGTCCGGGTTCGCCGCCGCGGCGGCGGAGGGGTAGAACACCCGGGGTGCGCCTGCTCCCGCTCCTGCTCGTCGCGGCCGTGCTTCTGGGCTGCGACTCGGGGAGCGAGAACGAGCCGGAGCACGCACCGCCGCCGCCCGGGATCACCGGCGCGGAGCTGGGGGAGCACCTGAGCGCGCTCGAGGAGATCGCGGACGAGCACGGGGACACGCGTGCGGCGGGCACGCCCGGCGACCGCGCGTCCGCGGACTACGTGGCCGAGCGCCTGCGGGAAGCCAGGTGGCGCGTGAGGCTCCAGCCGGTGCGCTTTCCGTACTTCGAGCTGCGCCGGGCCTCAATGAGCATCGGCGGCCGCAGTCTGCGCCGCACGCGCGACTTCCAGGTCCTGAGCTACTCGGGCTCCGGCCGCGCCAGCGGGCGGCTGCGACGCCTCGACCGGGGCTGCTCGCAGGACGAGTTCGCGCAGCTCCGCAGCGACGAGGTGCCGCTCGTTGCACGAGGACTGTGTTTCTTCCGCGTGAAGGCGCTGAACGCGCAGCGCGCCGGTGCGCCCGCGCTGGTGGTGGTGGAGGACGTGCTCACGCGGCGCGGCATCCCGAGCGGCACGCTCGCCGCGCCCGGGATCCGGATCCCGGTGGTGTTCGTCGCCGGGCGGTCGGTTCGCACTGGCACCGAGGTCCGCGTGAGTGTGAACGCCATCTCCGGGCCCCGCCTCACGCACAACGTGATCGCCGAGACGCCGGGCGGGAACGGGGAGCGGGTGGTGATGGCCGGCGGCCACCTCGACTCGGTGGCCGGCGGGCCGGGCATCAACGACAACGGCAGCGGCGTGGCCACCCTGATCGAGACGGCCGAGGCGATCGGCCCCGACCCCCCGGGCGCGCGCGTGCGGCTGGCGTTCTGGGGCGCCGAGGAGCTGGGGCTGATCGGGTCGCGCCGCTACGTCCGCTCGCTCGCACCCGGCGATCGGAGGCGGATCGGCGCCTACCTGAACCTCGATATGGTCGGCTCGCCGAACGCCGTACCCGAGCTGTATTCCGACGGCGACGCCGGCCTCGCACGTGTCCTTCGCAGAGCGGCCGGCCGGTCGCTGGGCGGCGCGGCCGCGGGAGGCTCGTCGGACCACGCGCCGTTCGAGGCGGCGGGCGTGCCCGTGAACGGCCTCTACACGGGCTCGACCGAGCGCGGCCCCGGCGGCCGCCCGCGCGACCCCTGCTACCACCTCGCCTGCGACACCCCCGAGAACGTGAACCGCCCGGTGCTCCTGCGAATGGCCCGGGCGGCGGCGGAGGCGCTGCGGGATCTGTCCGCACGGGACGTCGCCTCGCGCTAGTGCACGGGCATTGAGGGGTTGCCCGGACGAGGTCGTCAACCCTCCACACGTCGCTCTCAACGAGGGGGTGACCGACTTCGGCGCTCACAGGAGGGCACTACCCGCGCCACCGCCGCGGCGAAGGCCTCGAGATCGGGTTTTTCGACCTGACCCTTCACCGCTTCCGTGAACGCCCCGCCAGGCCCTGCGGCCGCGAACCAACCAATTAGGCGAAGTAGAAGACCAGCCCGAGCACCGCGTAGAGCGCCAGCAGCTGCACGCCCTCGAACCAGTTCGACTCGCCGTCCTGCGTGACGAGGTTGGCGATCAGCACGGCGAACAGCAGCGCGCCGAGCTCGTAGCCGTTGAAGACGAGTGCCATCGGGTCGTCGCCCACCACGAACGAGAGCAGCACGAGGACCGGTGCGACGAACAAGGCGATCTGCGCGCTCGACCCGATCGCGATGTTCACGGCGAGGTCCATCTTGTCCTTGGCGGCCACCAGCACCGCGACCCAGTGCTCGGCGGCGTTGCCCACGATCGCCACCACGAACACGCCGACGAAGAACTCGGACAGGCCGATGTCGTCGGAGGCCTCGCTGATCGAGCCCACCAGGATCTCGCTCATAACGCCCACCGCGACGGCCGCAAGCGCCAGGTAGATCGCCGCGCGCCGGACCGGCCAGTGGTGCGCCTCCTCCTCGGCCTGGTTGCCGAAGGGGTTGAAGACGGCCCGGTGGGTCCTCAGCGAGAACCAGAGCCCGGCGGCGTAGCTCAAGAGCAGCACGAGCGCCACGCCGAGCGAGAGCTTCTCGAGGTCGGAGCCGAAGTCCACGTGCTCGTCGCCGACGCCCGGAAGGCTGCCGCCGTGGATCAGCTGGAAGAGGGCCGGGAAGATCAGCGCAGCAAGGGCGAGCGTGAGCATCGCCGACTGGGCGTGGGCGGCGGTCTGGCTGAAGGTCTGCTTGTCGCGCGTCCAGCCACCCACCAGGAACGCGGCGCCCATCACCAGCAGCACGTTGCCGATGATCGACCCGACGATCGACGCCTTCACGACCTCCTGAAGCCCCTCGATCAGCGCGAAGAAGGCGATGATCAGCTCCGGGGCGTTGCCGAACGTCACGTTCAGGAGGCCGCCGATGCCGGGCCCGGTCTTGGCGGCGATCGCCTCGGTGGCCTCGCCCATCACGGCGGCGCACGGGATCACCCCGAGCGCGGCCGCGCTGAAGACCAGAATTGGGTTGGCGTGCGCCAGTTCGACGGCGATTGCGACGGGGATGAAGATCCCGAGGTAGTGAACCGGGCGCATGGCGCGGGAACCTTACGGGGTAACCTCGAAGCGAGGGTGATCGACCACGTCAACAACCTGAAGCTGCAGCATCTGGTCGAGCTCTCGAAGCTGGGCGACCGCTGCGCCGGCATCGAGCAGGAGATCGAGGGCTGGCTCGCCGAGCACGACGTGGTGTTCGCCGGCAACACGATCCCGTTCGTGCTGATGCCGCACTTCGTGTCGCCGGGCCAGCTGCGCCGCGTCCGGCGCGCGGTGGCCTGCCTGTCGCAGGTGCTCGACCGCTTCTGCGACGCCTACGCCGAGGACGAGCGCCTTCGCGACGAGCTGGCCGTGCCGCCCGCAGAGGACGCGCTGATCAGGCTCGACCCCGGCTTCTCGCGGCCGCTGAAGATCTGCCGGCTCGACGCCTTCCTCCAGGGCTACGACGTGAAGTTCCTCGAGTTCAACGCCGACTCGCCAGCGGGGATCGGCTACACCGACGTGCTCTACGAGGGGCTGCGTCGCGCGATCGAGCTGCCGCGGGTGAGCGCGGAGTTCGAGACCTCGTACACGCCGATGCTGCCGGTGCTCGTGGAGACGCTGCTGGCCGCGTACCGCGAGCTGCGCGGCGAGCGCGCGGACCTGCCGGAGACGCCCCGGCTCGCGCTCGTGGACGTGGAGGGCAGCCCGTCCGTGCCCGAGTTCCGGATCATCTGTGCGGCGGCGAAGGAGGCGGGGGTCGAGGCCCTCCACGCGACGCTCGACGAGGTGACCTACGACGGTTCGCTGCTGCGCGTGCAGGGTGAGCCGGTCCATCTTGTCTACCGCCGCGCGCTGCTCGAGGACCTGCCCGAGGGCGACCTGATCGCGGCCGCGCGCGACCGCCGCGCCGCGGTGGTGAACCCGTTCCGCGCGCGCGTGGCGAACAACAAGAAGCTCTTCGCGCTGCTGGCAGACGAGCGCTTCGCCCACCTGGTCGAGCCCGACGAGCGGCGCGCGATCGAGGAGACGATCCCGTGGACGCGCGTGCTGCGCGAGGGACGCGCTGCGTACGGGGACTGGGTCGTGGACCTGCTCGCGTTCGTCTCGGACAACCGCGAGCGGCTCGTCCTGAAGCCGGCGTCCGACTACGGCGGGCACGGCGTCTCGCTCGGCATGGAGACGCCCCAGGCCGAGTGGGACCGTCTGATCGAGGAGCACGCGCCGCAGGGCGATTACGTGGTGCAGGAGTACGTGCCGGTCCCGGAGGAGATGTTCCCCGCGGTCGAGGACGGGCACGTGCAGATGCGGCTCAAGCGCTTCAACATCAACCCGTTCGGGCTGGGCGGGCGCTACGCCGGGATGATCACCCGGATCTCCGACAAGGCCGTGATCAACGTCTCCGCAGGCGGCGGCCTGTTGCCGAGCGTCGTGGGGCGGCACCGCGAACGGCTACTCGCAGAGGAGGGCGCGGATGAAGAGACCGCTGGGCTACGACGTTGACGACAACGCCAGCCGCTTCTCCAACTACTTCCACGTGCTGCGCGAGCTCGTGCACTTCACGAACGGCTGGATGCCGCTCGAGCCGAGCTTCGAGCGCAAGTACGCGCTCGGCGACCACGTGCACGACGATGCCCGCGCGCTGACGAAGATCAAGCGCAGGCTCTACGAGCTGCGCCACCCGAGCGAGTACCCGGGCTCGCCGTCCCCGGAGCTCGAGCGGCTGCTCGACCGCATGGCGCAGGCGCGGAGCGCGCAGGAGTACCTCACCGTTGCGTACACCGACGCCAAGCCGGCGCTCGTGCGCGCGATGCGGATCCACCTGGACACGCTGGACCCGGTGGCCGACGAGCCCTCGCTGCGGCTGCTCACCCAGATCGTCGAGCGCCAGGAGCGGCACACCGACGGGCACGGCAGCTTCGACGAGGACATCGGCTCGCTGCCGGTGCGCCTGCGCGAGGCGCCGCGCGAGCTGCGCATCCTGCCGCCGCTCGACGAGCCCGCGCGCGACGAGTTCGTGGAGGTGACCGAGACGGGCGACCCGTACCTCTCGCGCGAGCTGTACGTGAACGGCGCGGAGAACCACGTGCCGATCGAGCCGGAGGAGCAGCGCCACTTCTTCCACGGGCTGATGGACGCCGAGCTGAGCGCGGCCGAGCTGATGGCGCGCAACTCGCACGAGCACCCCGAGATGCCGTGGGACTTCCACGTGGACATGGCGCGCCAGAACTGGGACGAGGTGCGGCACGCGAAGCTCCACGACCTGCTCATGAAGGAGCAGCTCGGCTGCGAGTGGGGCGACTACCCGGTGGGCTTCTCGTACTTCAAGTCGATCTACGCGTACGACCTGCTGGGGCGGCTCTGCCTCTTCAACGGCACGAGCGAGCAGCGCGCGATGTGGCGGCACTCGCATCGGCGCAAGAAGCTGATGGAGCTCGGCCAGGAGCGCGTGGCGCTCGTATTCGACTACCTGCTGGCGGACGAGGTGCCGCACGTGCACAACGGCGTGCGCTGGGGCTCGTACCTGCTCGGCGGGAGCGAGCGGGCGTACCGCGAAAAGGTGCGCGAGCTACGCGAAAGCCTGGACGAGACGGGCGCGCCGGCGCCGTCCGGCTAGAGCTCGTCCGGATCCTCGTCCGGGAGCGGGGGCCGGTTCTCGTCCTCGTCGACGTGGTCGTCGTCGCCCTCGATGATGGCCTGGCTGATGCGCCGGCCGTCGCCGTCGCCGTAGGTGGCCTGGAACGTCTCGAAGAGCTCGTCGCGGCGGGCGTCGTCCACCGGCACCTCGTCGGCGATCAGGACCCAGTCCGCTCCCTCGAACTGCTCGAGATTGAAGATCTCGGCGTCCATGGTGGGCGAGTCGTCGACCACGACCATGATCTCCGTCTGCGGGTTGAAGTAGCAGCCCGGGCGGAGCAACAGGTCCTCGAGGTCGAATCGTCGTTCGTCGGCCATATGAGGCCCACCCTATACCCGCATGGGCGCCTAAATCATCCCCCGAGGTCGCGCAGCTGGCGCTCGACCTCGGCCTCCACTTCGAGCGGCTCCTTGCCCTGGCGCAGCCGCCGCGCGTTGCGGGCGATCACGAGCTGGCGCACCTCCTCGCGGAGGGCCGGGTCGCTCGCGCCGGGTGCGCTCGTGAGCGACTCGAGCTCCGCGTCGATGTCGATGGGCGCCTCGCCGCGCGCCTCGCGGCGGGCGGACTTCGCCGCGAGCATCTGGCGGATCTCCTCCTGGGCCTCCGCCGCCGATGCGGCCGCGGCCGGCCGGTCGCGCTCGAGCTCGAGGTCTCCGCGGCCGAGCCCGCTGTAGATGCGGCCGCTTCCCCAGTAGGAGACCGCCGCGATCACCACGGCGAGCAGCGAGACCGCGATCAGAACGGTGCCGAAGGCGTCCATGGAGGTAGTTTGACCCGATGTGGAAGCGCCTACGCCGCCGGAGCCTCGCGCCCGGTCGGCCCGCGGTCTATCCGGATCAGGTCGGGCTTCTCGTCTTCACGCTCGCCGCGCTCGCGGGCGGTATCTACGTGGTCGTGCGTTTCCTGCTGTAACCTCCGGGGTACACCGTTGACTGACGAGTCAATCGGGCGTCTGAATAAGGAGCAGCAGAGCAGTGGTCGACTTCACGCTTACCGACGAGCAGAAGGACATTCGCCAGCTCGCCCACGACTTCGCCGAGAAGGAGATCCGGCCGGTCGCTTGGGAACTGGACAAGGACTCCACCTTCCCGCGCGAGATCATCGACCAGGCCTGGGAGCTTGGGCTGATGAACAACCACATCCCCGAGGAGTACGGCGGGCCCGGGCTCGACTTCCTCACGGGTTGTCTGATCGAGGAGGAGCTCGGCTGGGGCTGCTCAGGCATCGGCACCTCGCTGATGTGCAACGGCCTCGCCACGGCGCCCGTGATCATCGGCGCCTCCGACGCGGTGAAGAAGGAGTTCCTCGGCATGCTCACCGAGGAGCCCAAGCTCGCCTCCTTCTGCCTGACCGAGCCGGACGCCGGCTCAGACGTGTCGGCCATGCGCACGACCGCGGTCCGCAACGGCGACAAGTACGTCATCAACGGCACCAAGTGCTTCATCACGAACGGCTCGCACGCCGACTGGTACACGGTCTACGCGAAGACCGACAAGGAGGCCGGCCACCGCGGCATCTCCGCGTTCGTGGTTCCGCGTGAGCTCGACGGCGTGACCGTCGACAAGAAGGAGGACAAGCTCGGACAGCGCGCCTCCGACACGGCGATGATCTCGTTCAGCGACGTGGAGGTCCCCGCCGACCACCTGATCGGCGAGGAGAACAAGGGCTTCAAGCTCGCGATGATGACCCTCGACCGCACGCGCCCCGGCGTGGCGGCGATGGGCGTCGGCATCGCGCAGGCCGCATTCGAGTTCGCCCGTGACTACGCAAAGGAGCGCGTGCAGTTCGGCGTGCCGATCGCGATGCACCAGGCGATCCAGTTCATGATCGCCGACATGGCGACCAAGATCGAGGCG
>DASUQG010000335.1:0-9806 GCA_036280695.1 Thermoleophilaceae bacterium | reverse complement strand
GCCGTGCGCTCGCTTGCGTACTGGAGCGTCTTGTCGAAGCACTTCTGGGCCGCCGCCACGCACCCTGCCGCGCCGATCAGCCGCTCGCCCTGGAGCTCCCACATGATGTGGTAGAAGCCCTTGCCCTCCTGGCCGAGCACGGCCTCGGCGGGCACGCGCACGTCCTGGAACGCGAGCAGGGCCGTGTCTGAGGCGTGCATCCCGAGCTTCTCGAGCTTCTTCTCGCGGATCACCCCGGGCGTGTCCATGTCGACGAGGAAGAGCGTGAAGCCGTCGTAGCCGGCATCCGGGTCGGTCTTCGTCACGAGCACGATGAAGTCCGCGCGGTGGCCGTTCGTGATGTAGGTCTTCGAGCCGTTGATGACCCACTCGTCGCCGTCGCGGACCGCGCGCGTCTTGATGCCGGACACGTCGCTGCCCGCGTCCGGCTCCGTGATCCCCAGGCAGGAGATCTTCTCGCCCCGGATCGACGGCACCAGGTAGGCCTGCTTCTGCTCCTCGGTACCGAACAGGTGCACCGGCGGCGTGGCCATGTCGGTGTGCACCGCCACGCCCATCGCCAGCCCGCCGCAGTTCGAGTGCACCATCTCCTCGGCCAGGACGAGGTTGCAGTAGTAGTCGCCGCCCTGGCCGCCGTACTCCTCGGGATAGGACAGCCCGAGGAAGCCGAGCTCGCCCATGCGCGTGAAGACGGAGTCGGGGAACGTGGTCTCCTCCCACTCGTCGGCGTGGGGCGCCAGTTCCTTGGTCACGAACGAGTGGATCGACTCCCGGAGCTGGTGGTGCTCCTCGATGAAGATGAAGTGCTTGCGGTGGGCGCCGTGGTCAGGCTTGAGGAGCGCGTCTGCGGTAGCCATGCCCGCAAAGTACCGTGACCGCATGAGCGAGCACGAATTCGACGTGGTGATCCTGGGCGCCGGGCCGGCGGGCGAGGTGTGCGCCGGCCGCCTCGGCGAGGCTGGGCTCGAGGTGGCCGTCGTGGAGCCGCACCTGATCGGCGGTGAGTGCTCCTTCTACGCGTGCATGCCGTCGAAGGCGCTGCTGCGGCCCGGGGAGCTGCTCGCCGAGGTGCGCCGTATTCCCGGCGTGCGCGAGGCGGTCACCGGCGACCTGGACGCGGAGGCCGTGCTGAAGCGCCGCGACGAGATCATCCACGACCTCGACGACTCCAACCAGGTGCCCTGGCTCGAGAAGCGCGGTGTGACGATCGTGCGCGAAGCGGGCCGGATCGAGGCCGAGCGCAGGGTGCGCGTGGGCGACGACACGCTCGTGGCGCGCCGAGCCGTGGTGGTGGCCACCGGCAGCGCGCCGCTGGTCCCGCCGATCGACGGCCTGCGAGAGGCGAAGCCCTGGACCAACCGCGAGGCCACGACCGCGAAGCAGATCCCTGAGAGCCTGGCGATCCTCGGCGGCGGCGTCGTCGGGGTGGAGCTGGCCCAGGCCTACAGCTCGCTCGGCTCGCGCGTGTCGCTGATCGAGCGGGGCGACCGCCTGATCCCGCGCGAGGAGCAGTTCGCGAGCGACGACGTGGAGCAGTCGCTGCGCGAACGGGGGGTGGAGGTCCTGCTCGGCACGAGCGCGACCGCGGTCCGCGCGGAGGATGGCCAGGTCACCGTCGAGCTCGACTCGGGCGGCCCGGTGCGCGCCGAGCAGCTGCTTGTGGCGATCGGGCGCCAACCTAACACCACCGACATCGGCGTCGAGACGATCGGACGCGAGCCGGGCAAGCCGATCGAGGTGGACGACTCGATGCGGGCCGAGGACTGGCTGTATGCGATCGGTGACGTGAACGGCCGCGCCCTGCTCACGCACATGGGCAAGTACCAGGCGCGGATCGCGGCCGACGTGATCCTCGACGAGACGAGCGCCTGCCTGCCCACCACTGCCCGCGGCTCGCTGTCGCCGCGCGTGATCTTCACCGACCCGCACGTGGCGGCGGTCGGCTACACGCTCGACGCGGCGCGGCAGGAGGGGCTGAACGTGAGGGTGGTGGACGTCCCGACCCAGGGCAACGCGGGCGCGAGCTTCTACGGGCGCGACGACGCGCGCGGGACCACCCGCCTCGTCGTCGACGACGACCGCGGCGTGATCGTGGGCGCCACCTTCACCGGCCCGGAGGTCGCCGAGTTCCTGCACGCGGCCACGATCGCCGTCGTCGGCGAGGTGCCGCTCGAGCGCCTCTTCCACGCCGTTCCGGCGTTCCCGAGCCGCAGCGAGGTCTGGCTATACCTGCTCGAGGCGCTCGGGATCGCGGGCCCGTGCGGCGGACCGCCGCGGGCCTGACGGCGCTACGCCCGGCGCGGGCGGCGGCTGCGTACGCGCCGCACGGGGCGGCTTCCACGCCGGCGGCGCGGGTCGGTCGCCTCGGCCGAGGGCGTCAGGTGATGGTCGCGGTGCATCTGGGCGGCGGCAAATATGGCGGCTGCGGGTGTCATGGGCCAATACTCACCCGCCGCGGCGCCCGCGGCATCGGGGAATCCACGTAACCCGTCCCTGACCTTGCCGCGTACGATGCCGTCATGGACGTCGTCGTAGCCGGCGGGCACGGCAAGGTGGGGTTGCTCCTCCTGCGGCTGCTCGTGGACCGCGGCCATGGAGCCCGCGGCCTGATCCGCAATCCGGACCACGCGATCGAGCTCGACAACGTGGGCGCGGAACCGGTCCTGTGCGACATCGAGGAGCGCGACGACATCTCCGACTGCGTCCAGGGCGCCGACGCCGTGGTATTCGCCGCGGGCGCCGGCCCCGGCAGCGGGGCGGAGCGCAAGCGGACCGTGGACTACGGCGGCGCCGTGAAGCTGATCGAGGCCGCCAGGAACAACGGAATCGACCGCTACGTGATGGTGAGCGCCATCAGGGTGGACCGCCCTGACGAGTGGTCGGAGCCGATGGTCCCCTACTACGAGGCCAAGCGCGACGCGGACGAGGCGCTCGTGCGGAGCGGCCTCACCTACACGATCGTCCGTCCGGGCTCGCTCACCGACGACGCGGGAACGGGCCTCGTCGAGATCGGCTCCGGGCTCGAGGGGGGTGAGATCCCGAGGGAGGACGTCGCCGCAGCCCTGTTCTTCACGCTCGACGCGGTGAACACCTACGGGCGGGCGTTCGACGTCGTCTCCGGAGATGATCCGGTCGAGGACGCCGTCGCCGATCTGTGAACGAGGAGCGCGCCGCCGAGGTCCTACGCCGCGCACGCGCGGTCCCCGAGGGCCGCGTCACGACGTACGGCGACCTGTCGCCCGGAGCGCCGCGCTTCGCGGGCGCCGTGCTGTCGGCGTGCGACGACGAGAGCGTGCCCTGGCAGCGGGTCGTGCGCGCCGACGGCTCGCTTCCGAAGGGCGAGCGCCAGCGCCGCCTGCTGGATGCGGAGGGTGTGCCGTTCCGGGGCGAGCGCGTGGACATGCGCGAGGCCTGGGTCCCGGTCTAGTACAACTCGACCCGTGGCCCTCGAGACTGTTCGCTACGACGTGCGCGACGACGGCGTCGCCACCATTGCGCTCGATCAGCCGGACACGCGCAATGCCCTCTCAAACCAGCTCCTCACCGACCTGACGGCGGCGCTCGAGCTGGCCCGCCACGACGACGGCGTGCGCTGCGTGGTCCTCACCTCCACGCACGACCGGGTGTTCTCGTCCGGCGGGAGTCTCGACCAGTTCGCGGCGGACGTGCCGATCGTGCACAAGCACTTCGGCACGGAGCGCTTCCCGCGCCTCTTCAGCACGATCATGCAACTCGGCAAGCCCAGCATCTGCGCGGCCAACGGCCACGTCCTCGCGGGCGCGCTCGGCGTGGCGCTGGCGTGCGACCTGATCGTCGCCAAGGAGAGCGCTACGTTCGGGACGCCCGAGATCGACGTGGGCGTCTTCCCGTTCATGATCATGTCGCTGATCTACCGCAACGTGCCGCGCAAGAAGGCGAACGAGATGCTGCTGCTGGGCGAGCGCATGTCGGCGGCCGAGGCGCGCGAGGTCGGCATCGTGAATCGCGTGGTGCCGGACGCGGAGTTCGACGCAGCGGTCGACGAGTGGGCGGTGAAGCTGGCCTCGAAGTCGCCGGTGATGATGAAGCTCGGCAAGGATGCGATGTACCGGCAGCTCGACATGCCCTTCGAGGACGCGCTCGACTTCCTGCGCGCTCAGCTCTCGCTGGCGTTCACAACAGAGGACATCCAGGAGGGCGTGAAGGCGTTCTTCGAGAAGCGTCCGCCGCAGTGGACGGGACGCTGAGCGCGTGGCCGTCTCGCTCGTAGCGCTTCGCTGCCGCACCGCCGACCGCTTCCCCGGCGCTCCGCGCGGCGTGGAGATCCTGGCGCCCCTGGTGGCGCACGCGCTCGGGGTCGAGCCGCGCTACATCGGCAGCGCGGGCGATACGCGCGAGACCCGGTACGACGAGGACCTGCGTGACTCGCGCGGTTGCCTGCTCGAGGCCGGCGGCCAGATCGACGACGCGCTGGCCGCGGGCGACACGCCGGTGCTGCTGGCGGCGGACTGCTCGGTGTCCGTGACGACGCTGCCCGCAGCGATCAGGAACCGGCCCGACGCACGCATCCTGTGGCTCGACGCGCACGGCGACTACAACACTCCCGACACGTCCGGAAGCGGATACCTCGGCGGCATGTGCCTCGCCGCCGCCACCGGCGAGTGGGACGCGGGCCTCGGCGAGGCCGTTCCCGCGGAGCGCGTGGTGCTCGCGGGGATCCGCGACCTCGACGCCGGCGAGCGCGTCCTGCTCGAGCAGAGCCCGGCCACCGTGATCGGGGCGAGCACGATCGAGACGCTCGTGGCGGCCAAGAACGCCCTCGACGGTGCGCCCGTATTCGTGCACCTCGATCTGGACGTGCTCGACCCGGAGCACTTCCCGGCCGCGGTGCCCGCCCCGGGCGGCCTCCACCCGGACAAGCTCTATGACCTGCTCGACTCGGTGCTCGAGGACAGCGAGCTGGTGGGGCTCGAGGTGACGGCCTTCGAGGCGCCCGAGCACGAGGAGGAGCGGATTGCCGCGACCGAGACGGCGATGCACGTGCTCGAGCCGTTCCTGGACCACCTCGGAGCGCCCCAGTGACCGATCGCGCGCCCGCGGACACGCTCGTGGCCCGGCCACCGCTGCGCTCGCTGGTGGACGAGCTGCACGAGCGGCGCGCGCGCGCCAAGCTCGGCGGGGGCGAGGAGAAGATCGCGCGCCAGCACGAGCAGGGCAAGCTCACCGCGCGCGAGCGGCTGGCGCTGCTGATCGACGACGGCACGTTCACGGAGCTCGGCATCCACGGGCGCCCGCACTTCGCACAGCGTGCGATGGACGGCAAGGAGGCGCCGGCGGACGGCGTGATCACCGGCTACGGGAAGGTCGACGGCCGCATGGTGGCCGTGGCGGCCTACGACTTCACGGTCATGGCGGGCTCGATGGGCATGACGGGCGAGCTGAAGGTCGCCCGCCTGCGCGAGCTCGCGCTCACGAAGCGCATCCCGATGGTCTGGCTGCTCGACTCGGCGGGCGCGCGCATCCAGGAGGCGGCGGGGTCGCTGTTCGCGGGGTCCGGTCACCTGTTCCGCGAGGAGGTGGTGATGAGCGGCGTCGTGCCGCAGGTGGCCGCGCTGATGGGGCCGTGCGCGGCCGGCACCGCCTACATTCCGGGGCTCGCCGACTTCGTCCCGATGGTGAAGGGCCGCGGGTCGATGGCGCTCGCGGGACCGCACCTCACGAAAGCAGTCACGGGCGAGGACGTGACCCAGGAGGAGCTCGGCGGGTCGCGCATCCACACGCGCATATCCGGAGTGGGCGATCTCGAGGTCGAGTCGGACGAGGAGTGCATCGAGAGCGTCCGCAGCTACCTCTCCTTCTTCCCGCAGAACTGCGAGCAGCCGCCCCCGAGGCGCGAGCCGGCCGATCCCGCTGAGCGCATGGGCGACGAGCTGCTCGACGTGCTGCCGGACTCGCCGCGCAAGCCCTACGACATGTACGACGTGATCGGCCGCATCGTCGACGACGGCGACTGGTTCGACCTCAAGCCGCGCTGGGCGCGCACGATCATCACGTGCCTCGCGCGGATGGGCGGCCGGCCGGTCGGGATCGTGGCCAACCAGCCGAAGCACCTGGGCGGCATCCTCGAAAACGACTCCGCGGACAAGGCGGCGCGCTTCGTGAACCTCTGCGACGCGTATGGCATCCCGCTGCTGTTCCTCATGGACGTGCCGGGCTTCATGGTCGGCACCAAGGTCGAGCAGGCCGGGATCATCCGTCACGGGGCGAAGATGCTCTACGCGGTCTCGCGCGCGACGGTTCCGAAGATCACCGTGGTCATCCGCAAGGCCTACGGGGCCGGCTACTACGTGATGAACGGGCGGGCGTACGAGCCGGACCTGATCGTCGCGTGGCCGAGCGCGGAGATCTCCGTGATGGGCCCAGAGGGCGCCGTGAACATCATCTTCCGCAAGCAGATCGAGGCGGCCGAGGACCCGGACGCAACGCGCGCCGAGATGATCGAGGGGATCAGGAAGACGATCGACCCGTACATCGCAGCGGGCAACGCGCTGATCGACGACATCATCGACCCGCGCGAGACGCGCCCGACGGTGATCCGCGCGCTCGAGATGGCGGAGACCAAGCGGGTGGAACGGCCGTGGAAGAAGCACGGCGTGATGCCGGTGTGAAGCCCATCTACTTCACCTCACCGCAGGACTTCTACGACTGGCTGGAGGAGAACCACCAGACGGCGAGTGAGGTCTACGTCGGCTATTTCAAGAAGGCAACGAACAAGCCCAGCCTGACCTGGTCCCAGGCGGTCGACCAAGCGCTCTGCTTCGGGTGGATCGACGGCCGCGTCAATCGCATCGACGATGAGCGTCATGTGCAGCGCTTCACGCCCCGTCGCCCCGGCAGCAACTGGAGCAAGGTGAACGTGGAGAAGGTGGCGAAGCTGAAGGAGGCCGGCCTGATGCGGCCCGCGGGACTCGCCGCTTTCGAGCGACGCTCCGACGTCAAGACCGGCGTGTATTCCTTCGAGAACCAGGCCGAGCTCGCGCCCGAGTACGAGGCGCGGCTGCGCGCGAACAGGGCGGCCGCTGAGTACTTCGACTCGCGGCCGCCTTGGTACCGCCGGACCGCGACCCACTGGGTGGTAAGCGCGAAGCGCGAGGAGACGCGCCTCCGGCGGCTCGCGCAGCTGATCGAGGACTCCGCGGCGGGTCTCGACATCAAGCAACTGCGCCGATGAGCCGCTTCGAGGACCCCTGCGTCATCACCTGCTCGATCTCGGGAGCGGTGGCCAACCGCGAGCAGTGCCCGGCGATCCCGTACACGCCCGAGGAGTACGCGGCCGAGGCGCGGCGGGCGGTGGACGAGGGCTGCTCGATGATCCACATCCACGCGCGCACGCCGGAGGGGGTGCCGAGCTACGAGGTGGAGGACTTCCGCGCGATCACCGACGCCATCCGCGGAGCCGTGGAGGACGTGGTGATCAACTACTCGACCGGCGCGATCGGCGTGCCGATCGACAAGCGGATCGAGTATCTGCGCGAGCTGCGCCCCGACGTGGCCGCGTTGAACATGGGCTCCATGAACTACGCGAAGTACTCGTCGAAGCGCAAGGACTTCGTCTTCAAGACGGTGTTCGAGAACTCGTTCGACACGATCATCGAGTTCGTCACGGCGATGAACGAGCTCGGCATCCGGCCGGAGCATGAGTGCTTCGACTCCGGCCACGTGGCGAACCTGGACCCGCTGATCGACATGGGGCTGCTCTCGGAGCCGCTCCAGGTGTCCTGCGTGATGGGCGTGACCGGCGGCATCCGGCCCACGCCGGAGAACCTCGCGCACATGGCGGAGCAGATTCCCGACCTGAGGAGCAACTGGGGAGTCATCGGGATCAGCCGCGACCAGTGGCGACTCATCGCAGCTGGCGCAGCGCTCGGCGGGAACGTGAGGGCCGGGCTCGAGGACAACTTCTACCTCCCGGACGGCGAGATGGCGCGCTCGAACGGCGACCTGATCGCGAAGGCGCGCGAGATCGTGGAGAGCGCCGGCAGGCGCGCCGCGACGGCCGGGGAGGCGCGCGGGCTGCTGGGCGTGTGAGCGCACTCTCCGACATCCGCGTCCTGGATCTGTCTCGGCTTCTGCCGGGCGGGTTCTGCTCGCTGCTGCTGGCCGACTTCGGGGCCGAGGTGCTCAAGATCGAGGACACCGGGATGGGCGACTACATCCGCTGGTCGCCGCCGTTCCATGAGGGCGCCGACGACTCGGCGAAGTCGGCGCTGTTCCTCGCGCTGAATCGCGGCAAGCGCTCGATCCGGCTCGACCTGAAGGCGGAGGCGGGGCGCGAGGTGCTGCTGCGGCTGGTGCGCGAGTACGACGTGCTGCTCGAGTCGTTCCGGCCAGGCGTGATGGAGCGGCTCGGCGTGGGCTACGAGCGGCTGCGCGAGGAGAACCCGGGCCTGGTCTATTGCGCCATCTCCGGTTACGGCCAGGACGGCCCGTACACGGCGCGGTCGGGCCACGACATGAATTACCTGGGGCTGAACGGCCTGCTCGGCCTGAGCGGAGATCCGGACGGCCCGCCGGTGCAGCCGGCCGGCCAGATCGCCGACCTCGGCGGCGGCGCGCTGATGGGCGCGTTCGGGATCATGGCCGCGCTGCGCGAGCGGGAGCGCTCGGGGGAAGGGCAGCTGGTCGACGTGTCGATGTTCGACGGCTCGCTCTCCTGGCTCGCGATGGTGGCGGCGCAGTATCTGGCCGACGGGCACGTGCCCCGGCGCGGCGAGCTCCCGCTCGCCGGCGGGCTGATCTGCTACCGGCCGTACGCGTGTAAGGACGGCTGGGTGACCCTGGGCGCGCTCGAGCCGAAGTTCTGGCAGGCGTGGTGCCGCGGCGTGGGGCGCGAGGACCTCGTGGAGAGGCAGTTCGAGCGGCCGGGCTCGGACGCCCACGCCGAGGTCGAGCGGATCTTCCTCGAGCGCACGCGGGAGGAGTGGCGCGAGTTCGCCTCCGAGCACGACTGCTGCCTGGAGCCGGTGCTCGACCTGAACGAGGCGCTCGACTCGGAGCTGGTGCGGGCACGCGAGATGGTGGTCGAGCTCGACCAGCCGGGCGCGGCCTCCCCGGTACGCCTGCTCGGGGTGCCGGTGAAGCTGTCGCGCACGCCGGGCGCGCCCGCCGGCGCGGGCCCCGCGCTCGGCGAGCACACGCGGGAGGTGCTGGCCGGGCTCGGCTACTCCGAGGACGAGATCGCCGCGCTGCTCGAGTCAGGCGCGGCCGCGGGTCCGGCGAGCGGCGCGCGCGGCAGCTTCCTCGCCTAGTACGTGATCACCGTCCGGATGCCCTCCTGGCGCTCCATGGCCTCGAAGGCGTCGTTCACCTCGTCGAGAGCGACCCGGCGGGTCACGAGCGACTCAAGGTCGAGGTCGCCGGACATGTAGGTGTCCACGAGCTCGGGCACGCGGTCCCGGCCCTTGGCGCCGCCGAACGAGGCGCCTGCGACGCGGCGGCCGGTGATCAGGTAGCGCGGCACCACCTCGAGCACCTCGCCCTTGCCGGCCACGCCCGCGATCGTGCAGAGGCCCCAGCCCATGCGCGCGGACTCCACCGCCTGTCGCATCACCGAGACGAGGCCAGTGGCCTCGAAGGTGTAGTCGGCGCCGAAGCCGTCGGTCATCTCGAGGACGCGCTCGACCGTCTCCGGCCCGCCCACCAGCGTGTCGGTCGCGCCCTGCGCGCGGGCGTGCTCGAGCCGCTCCTCGGACAGGTCGATAGCGATGATCCGCTCGGCGCCGGCGAGCCGGCAGCCGGCCACGGCGCCGAGCCCCACGAGCCCGGCC
>DASUQG010000334.1:0-5897 GCA_036280695.1 Thermoleophilaceae bacterium | reverse complement strand
CGTGCCGCCGAACTCGACCGTGGTCGGCAACCCGGGCCACCCCGTGCGCGTGGACGGCAAGAAGCCCGAGGGCCCGGACGCCGACTGGGTCCATTTGCCCGACCCGGTGGCCGACGCGATCAGCGGCCTCGCCAACCGCCTGAACGAGCTCGAGGAGCTGGTGGCCGAGCAGACCGGCCGCAAGCCCGGCGGTGCCGAGGTCCGGCCCCTGAAGCGCCGCGGCGGCCCGGACTCGACCGGCGGCTGAGCCCGACTCAGTAGAACACGGTCCGGGTGCGGTGGCGCGGCACGCTCTTGTACCTCGGTCCTTGGCCTTTGTTCCACAGGGCGCTGTCGAGCGAGCGCGGCGGGATTCCCAGCCGCTCGGCGATCAGCTCGCACGCATGCACCGAGCAGCCGCGGATCTCCCGCTCCTCCTGGCCGCGTGGCAGCAGCTCGCCGGCGTCGATGCGCGCTGCGAGCGCTGGGTCGTAGCGCAGCACGCCGTCCACGCGCAGCACGTGCGGCACGAGGTTGTCGGCGAAGATCGTGAGGCGGTCGAGGTCGGAGAACTCGGCCACGCCCGCGAGCGCCAGGTCGTTGGCCGCGATCTGGGCGCGCTTCCAGAAGCCGCGGTCGTCATAGAAGGGCATGCCGGCGGCCAGCATCGAGGCAAAACGCTCGGCGGATCCCTCCGCGTCAGCGACCAGGTCGAGGGCACGACGAGCACCGAGGAAGCGTCCGAGATCACGCAGCGCCTCGGCATACAGCCCCATCAACTCGTGAGCCGGCTCCTGCCCGAGCACAGCGGCAACGTCGGCGCCACTCAATGCCCGAAGGTCGGACGTCGACCACGGCCCGGCCGCGCGCCAGTGGTCGGTGAGCGCGGCGGCGACGGTCAAGTAGCCGGACAGGCCCGGGCGCTTGCGCAGCGTCGGAAACCAGCCCGAACCGAAGTTGATCGAATCCAGCGTGAGCACGAAGTCGGCCACGTCGGCGGGTGTGCCCTCGACGAAGTCTGGGTCCGGCGTCGGACCCGGCTCCAGCTCGCCGAGCCGGTCGACGTCGATCGACACGAACTCGGCGCTCTCGGCAATCGCGCGACACGTCTCGCGCACCTGATCGGTCAGTGGCACCCGGGCAGCTTCCTACACTGCGGCTCGTGCCGACCGTCCTCTCCTGCGAAGCGCTCGAGAAGCGCTACGGCGCCACGGTCGCGCTCGGCGGGGTGGACCTCGAGGTCGAGCGTGGTGAGCTGCTCGGACTGCTCGGACCTAACGGGGCCGGCAAGTCGACCCTGACGAAGATCGCCTGCGGCCTGGTCCGCGCCACCGCGGGCCGCGCGGAGATCGAGGGGGCGCCAGCGGGCTCTGCGCCCGCCCGGGCAGCCATCGGCTATCTCGCCGAGCTGTTCCGCTTCCCCGAGTGGCTCACCGCCGACGAGCTGATCGCGCTCCACCAGGACCTTGCCGGCTCGGATGGGGGCGCCGCCGAGCGCGGCGAGCTGCTCGAGCTGGTGGGTCTCGCGGACGCCCGCGCGGTGAAGGTGGCCGCCATGTCCAAGGGCATGCAGCAGCGCCTCGGGATCGCGCAGGCGCTCGTGGGCTCGCCCCGGCTGCTGATGCTCGACGAGCCCACTAGCGCGCTCGACCCCGTCGGCCGACGGGTGGTGCGCGACCTTCTGCGCGAGCTGCGCAGCCGTGGGGTCGCGGTGATGCTCAGCTCGCACCTCCTGAGCGAGGTCGAGCTGGTGTGCGACCGCGTGGCCATTCTGGTCGCAGGACAGGTGGTGGCCCGCGGGACGCCGGCCGAGCTCGCGCGCCCGCGCGGGGTGGAGGTGGAGACGGGCGACGGAGTGCGCAGCTTCCCCGAGGCGCGGCGCGACGACGTGCCGAGAATCGTCGCGGAGCTGGTGTCGAGCGGCCAGCAGGTGTACGGCGTGAACCTGCTGGCCTCCACGCTGGAGGACGCCTACCTCGAGGCGGTGGGCGCCGCATGAGCGGCGCGCTGATCGTGGCGCGCTATGCGCTGCGCGAGGCGGTGCGCAGGCGCGTGATCCTCGTCGTGTTGGTGCTCACCGTCGGCTTTCTCGCGCTTTACGGCCTCGGGACGGCGGTGACCTTCAACGAGGTGAACAGCCTCGCGGCCGACGATCAGCTGGACGACCGCGTGCTCGCGGGCTCGACGCTGCTGGGGCTGGCGATGTTCACCATCCTCTTCCTGGGCGCCGTGCTCGGCGTGTTTCTCACGCTCGGCGCGGTTCGTGGCGACGCCGAGCGCGGCCTGCTCCAGCCGATCGTCGTCAGGCCGGTCGGGAGGACGAGCCTGCTGCTGGGCCGCTACGGCGGAGCGGCAGTCGTCTGCGCCGTATACGTGGCCGCTGTCTACGTCGCGGCGATGGTGATCACCGGTGTCGCCGGCGACTGGTGGCCGGACGATCCGGTCGGCCCCGGTGCAGGCCTGGTGCTCGGAGTGCTGGTGATCGCCGCGCTGTCGCTGCTCGGGTCGGTGTTCCTGTCCTCGACCGCAAACGGGATCGCGGTGTTCATGATCTTCGGCGCGGGACTGGCCGCCGGCCTGCTCGGACAGATCGGCGACGCGCTGGCGGTGCAGACGCTCGAGGACGTGGCGACGGTCTCGTCCTGGGTGCTGCCGTTCGAGGCGCTCTACCAGGCCGGGCTGCACGCGCTCACGGAGGAGACCGGCGGGATCACAGGCGTGATCGTCCAACTGGGGCCGTTCGGCGGGGCCCAGGAGGCCGGAGCCGGATTGTGGCTCTGGGCGCTCGCATACCTGGGCCTTGTCGGCGCGGCGGCGCGGGCCGCGTTCGCCCGACGTGACCTCTAGCGGGCCGGACCCGGCTCTATCCTCGGATCGGTGGGAGTCACTGCCAGCGAGGAGCTGCTCGCGGGGCTGAACGAGCCCCAGCGCGAAGCCGTGCTGCACGGCGAAGGCCCCCTGCTCATCCTCGCCGGCGCGGGCTCGGGCAAGACCCGCGTGCTGACGCACAGGATTGCCCACCTCGTCGGCAGCGGACAGGCGCGGCCGGGCGAGATCCTCGCGATCACCTTCACCAACAAGGCGGCGCAGGAGATGCGCGAGCGCGTCGAGCAGCTCGTCGGCAACCGCGCCCGGGCGATGTGGGTGATGACGTTCCACTCGGCGTGCGCCCGGATCCTGCGGGCGGAGGCTGAGAAGCTCGGCTATACCCGCGGCTTCACCATCTATGACGAGCAGGACTCGCTGCGACTGGTGAAGGCCTGCATCGACGAGCTCGACATCGACCCGAAGCGCTTCGCCCCCCGCGGCATCCGGCGCCAGATCTCGGACGCGAAGAACGCACTCCTCGACGCCGAGGCCTACCGCCTCAAGGTCTCCACCTTCTTCGAGCAGACCGCCGCCGACGTCTACGACCTCTACGAGAAGCGCCTCCACGCGGCCAACGCGATGGACTTCGACGACCTGCTCTTCCGCGCGGTGAACCTCTTCGAGCTCTACGAGGACGTCCGCGACCGCTACCGCCGATCGTTCCGCCACGTGCTGGTTGACGAGTACCAGGACACGAACCGCGCCCAGTACCGCTGGCTCCAGCTGCTGACGGCGGAGCACCGGAACCTGTGCGTGGTCGGCGACGACGACCAGTGCCTAGTCGGCGGAACACCCGTGACCATGGCCGACGGCTCGACCAAGGCAATCGAGGACGTCGAGGCCGGGGACCTCGTTCTGTCGAGCTACGGGAGTGGCGACTTCCACCCCGCCAAGGTGCTCCGCACGCACAGCAGCACGGCCTCGGAGGGCGTGGTCGTCACCACCGAGTCAGGCCGCCGGCTGGTGAGCACGCCCGAGCACGTGCACTTCGCGGGCTACGAACCGAAGCTGGCTGGCGCGAACAACGGTGGGCTGCGCCGTGTAACGGTCACTCTTTGCGGCGAGCGCAAGGGGAGTGGGCCGCTGCACACGGTGCGCCTTGACGGTAGGCCACCTGCGGTATTCGAGGACTACGGGCATGCCCTGGCCGTCGTTGACCGCATGGCGGCGAGCACGCCCGCAACCGTTCAACAAGTGATCGAGCTGGGTGAGTACGCACTCCCGTTCACGCCAGCAGCCGCGGTTCGGCCCGGCATGGTCATGTTCACGGAGGACGGGTCATACGAGCTCGTGGAGACGGTGGAGCGGACGAAGTTGGCCGCTCCGGTCTACGACATCGATGTCGAGGACACGCACAACTTCGTCGCCAACCGGCTTCTGACGCACAACTCGATCTACGCCTTCCGCGGAGCCGACATTCGGAACATCCTTGACTTCGAGCGAGATCACCCCGATGCCACCGTCGTCAAGCTCGAGCAGAACTACCGCTCTACGCAGACGATCCTCAATGCGTCGAACGGGGTGATCGGCAACAACCGCCAGCGCAAGGACAAGTTCCTCTGGTCGGAGCTCGGCGACGGCGAGCCGGTGCACGTGCGCGAGCTCGAGGACGAGCATGCCGAGGCGCGGTTCGTCGTCTCCGAGATCGAGCAGCTCGTCGATCAGGGCGCCTCGCGCGACGAGATCGCGGTCTTCTACCGGACCAACGCGCAGAGCCGCGTGCTCGAGGACATGCTGGTGCGCTACGGCGTCGGCTACCAGGTGATCGGCGGCACGCGCTTCTACGAGCGCGCCGAGATCAAGGACGCGCTCGCGTACCTGACCCTGCTCGTGAACCCGGCCGACACCGTGGCCTTCGGGCGCGCCGTGAACTCGCCGCGGCGGGGGATCGGCGCGACCACCCAGGGCCGGCTCGTGGGCTACGCGAACACGATCGGCGAGCCGATCTGGGACGTGGCGGCGGAGCCCGAGTCCGTTCCCGGCCTCGCGTCGGCCGCGATCAAGGCGGTGGGGCGATTCATGTCCGTGATGGAGCGCCTGCGCGAGCGCGTTGAGGGCGGCGCGGGGGTGGGCGATCTGCTCGCGGAGACGCTCGAGGAGACCGGCTACACCGAGGCGCTGCAGGCGGAGCGGACGATCGAGGCGCAGGGCCGGCTCGAGAACCTCGAGGAGCTCGTGGGCGTGGCGCGCGAGTACGACGCGACCGCGGAGGAGGGCTCGGTGGAGGAGTTCCTCCAGCAGCTCGCGCTGTTCTCAGAGCAGGACAACCTGCGCGACGACGAGGGCATCGTGACCCTGATGACCCTCCACAACGCCAAGGGCCTCGAGTTCGGGATCGTCTTCATCATCGGCCTCGAGGACGGCGTCTTCCCGCACATGCGCGCGATCGAGGCCGGCGACCTCGAGGAGGAGCGGCGCCTGGCCTACGTGGGCATCACGCGCGCGAAGCGGGAGCTCTACCTGACGCACGCCCGCACGCGCATGCTCTTCGGCGGGCGCGACTGGAACCTACGCAGCCGCTTTATCGACGAGGTGCCGGTCGAGTTCACCGACCGCGACGAGGACGAACCCACCGGACCCGCCGCGGCAGCCACCTGGGGCGGCGGCGCATCGGCGCCCGAGCCGGCCGGCGCCAGCCGCGCCTCCTTCACCCTCGGCGACGACGTCGTCCACGCGCAGTTCGGCGACGGGGTGGTCGTGGGCGTCGAGCCGGGCGGCCTCGTGGTGGTGCGCTTCGCGGCCGACCGCTCCGAGCGCAAGCTGATGGCCGACTACGCCCCGCTGAAGCGCCGCTAGCGCGCCGGGTCAGCGGCCGGATAGGCTGCCGCGCCCATGGCGGAGATCATCGACGGCAAGGCTGTTGCGGCGAAGGTGCGCGAGGAGGTCCGGCGCGAGGTCGAGGCGATGGAGCGCAAGCCGGGGCTCGCCACGATCCTCGTCGGTGACGACCCCGCCTCGGCGGTCTACGTGCGGATGAAGCGCGAGGACTCCGCGGAGGTGGGCATCGAGTCGTTCCACCACGAGCCGGGCGGTGATGTGGCCCCCGAGGA
>DASUQG010000333.1:0-4073 GCA_036280695.1 Thermoleophilaceae bacterium | reverse complement strand
TTGATCAGGTTCCCGTACCAGTCTAGCCCAGGAGTCCAGATTTGACATGACCTCTCAGACGACAACCAAGTGGTGGACGCTCGGCGTCGTCTCCGTTGCCACCTTCATGCTCCTCCTCGACATCACGGTGGTGAACACCGCCCTTCCCGCCATCGAGGAGGACCTCCACGCGTCCTTCACCGACCTTCAGTGGGTCGTGGACGCCTACACCCTTACCCTGGCCGCGGTCGTGCTGACGGCCGGCTCGCTTGCCGACCGGCTCGGGCGCAGGCGCGTGTTCGCGATCGGGCTGGCGATCTTCTCGGTCGCCTCGCTGGTCGCGGGACTCGCGACTGATCCGACCTTCCTGAACATCGCTAGAGGCGCCCAGGGCGTCGGCGGTGCGGTGATGTTCGCGGTGTCCCTCGCCCTGATCGCGCAGGAGTTCCCCGCCGGCCGCGAGCGCGGCATGGCGATGGGTGTCTACGGCGCGACAATCGGACTGGCGGTCGCCTTCGGTCCGCTCGTGGGCGGATTGATCGTCGACTCGCTCGGGTGGGAGTGGATCTTCTTCCTGAACGTGCCGATCGGCGTTGCGGCGATCGCGATCTCGTACCTGCGGGTGCGCGAGTCGCGTGATCCCAACGCCACGCGCGTGGACTGGCCCGGCCTGATCACGTTCTCGAGCTCGCTGTTCCTGCTCGTGCTCGCGCTGATCCGCGGCAACGAGGAGGGATGGGGCAGCGGCCTCATCGTCGGCCTCTTCGCGGGGGCGGCGCTGCTGCTGGCGGCCTTCCTGGCGATCGAGCGCCGGGCGGCCGAGCCCATGCTCCCGCTCGGCCTCTTCAAGCGGCCGGCCTTCACCGGCGTCCAGCTGGCTGCGTTCGGGATCTCGGGCTCGATGTTCGCGCTGTTCCTCTACCTGACGTTGTACCTGCAGAACTTCCTCGGGCACAGCCCGACGGAGGCGGGGCTCCGCTACCTGCCGCTGACAGTGGCGGTGTTCCTCGTGGCCCCGATCGCGGGTGCGCTGCTGTCGAAGGTCCACGCGCGGGTGATGCTGTCGCTCGGGCTCCTCGGAGCGGGCGGCGGCCTCCTGCTGATGGCGGGCGTCGGCGCGGCGGACGAGTGGACAGGCCTGCTCGGCGGCTTCATCGTCGCCGGCGCCGGCATCGGACTGCTCAACCCGGTGATCGCGGACGTGGCCGTGAGCGTGGTGCCGAAGGAGCAGAGCGGCATGGCGTCCGGCATCAACGACACGTTCCGCCAGGTCGGCGTCTCCGTCGGCGTCGCCGTCTGGGGAGCGATCTTCCTGGGCGCCGGCTCCTCGAAGGTGGAGGAGCTCACGGGCTTCGGCTCCGACCGCTCCCGCGGTCTCGTGGAGGCGGTCTCCTCCGGCAACCTCGACCAGGCGCTCACGCAGGTGCCGGCCGGCTCTCGCGAGCAGGTGGCCGACGCCGCACGCGAGGGCTTCCTCGCCGGGTTCAACGACATCGCCGTCTACGGCGCGGTGCTCGCCTTCGCGGCGGCCGTCGCGGCGTTCTTCCTCGTGCGCGAGCGCGACATCGAGCGCGGCGAGGTCGCCCCGGTGGTCGAGCCGGAGGTCGTGGAGCACGTCCCGACAGCGGTGCCCGAACCGGTGGCCGCCTGATCCGGAGGACGAGTGCTAGGGGCTGCGCGTGGGGCGCCGAGAGCGCCCCCGCGCAGCCCGGCGTCGGTTCGCACCGGTAGCGGCCCAGAAAGACCAAGTGGCGCTGCACCCGCCATGACGCCGTGTTGAAGCCGCTGCACCGCTAAGTACCGGGCTCAGGATTCTCGTCCCTTTCGGTGCCGGTTTCCGGTAGCGCCGGCTTGTGACCTCCGGGCCGACGCGGCAAACCACACGGGTTAACCCGAACCGGCAATTGCGGGTTTTGCAGGCAAAACCAGACGGGTTAACCCGAACCGGGCAATTCAGTTTTCGCGCAAGTTCGAGGCAAAAAAGTCCCAAAATGCGGGCCGAGAAAATCCGCAAATAGCGGCTTTTCATGCGGGCACTCGCACACGTTGCCGACCGCGCGCCGTTCTAATTGACGAGGGCCCCAGCTGCCGGACTGTCAAACGCGCTGGTGCGCCCCACAGGAAGGAGGGCCGCTAAGCAAGCTTCGTGACTGAACCCCACGAGCGGTCCGAATAACCAGGCATACCGGCTCCACCCCGACCGGGTTTGCGTGCCACGGGGAGTGGAGCCGTCGGACCGCCTCGACTGATCGATCCCTAACGAAAGGAACCACGATGAGGAAGCCCTTATGGCTCATCGTAGCGGCACTGCTGCTTGCAGTTGCCGTCACTGCTTCAACTGCTGTGGCGGCAGTCAACGTGAAGTCGCTGCCCACGGCCACCTTTAGCGGAGCGACCGTGAATCTCACCGGTGGCAACTTCAGTGGCCTCGGGAATATCGAAGCGTTCGCCAACCTGACGGTCACCGGAGTGGCGACGTATACGTGCACAAACCCGCAAGGGCATGCGTCCCCCGGCCAAAATCCGGTGGATGCGAATCCGGGGGCGTCGGGTCCCGTCGGCCTCGGCAACAGCGACCACAATGGCCGTGGCACGATCACGAATATCAGTGCCTCTGTGACAGCTCCGCCAACTCCCTCGGCAGTAACCGTTGGATGTGGGGGAAGCGGAGCCGCGCGCCAAGACAAGTGGACAGTCACGCTTAACACCCTGACCGCCACAGCCGCGCACCTTGAGATCACACAAGACGGAGATCTCATCTTCTGCCGCAACTACACCCTGGGCGGCCCGGCGACCGGGACCGCTTGCTAGCTACGTAACGCAAGATGCGGCGGCGATCCCACACCCGGGATCGCCGCCGTTCTTCGTTCCGCCGCTAAGCTCGCCGGGGCCCTCCAACGGCTCGTCCTAGCGCCTTCCGCCGCCTCGACGTTCTCCTGCGACATCGCCTACTCCCGCAGCCCGGCCGCTTCGAGGGCTGCGTCCCGGTCCATCCAGAATCGGTGCCGCACGGTGAGTCCATCGCGGATTTCCGTCACTGCGCCAAAGGGGGTCGTCGCCGCCGCGCCGCTACCTCTGCCTTCTACGTGAAGGTATCCGAGGGACAGGACTTCGCGAGAGGGGAGGTCGCGGACCTCTTCGAGTTCGAACCTGAGCATCCCGAACGACTCGCGAAGCGTCCGGAACAACGCGAGGACTTCCTCGCGCCCGCGGTAGATGCCCTCCATAGGAGTCCCGAGGCCGAGGTTGTGGTGCCACTCCACATTGGGTGCGAGGTGGCGAGCGACCTCGTCGTCAGCACCTTGGCTCACGAGTTCGTAGTTCCGTCGCGCAAGATCCACGTTCTCCTGTGACATTGCCCGCCCAGTATCCCGCGCCGTTGAGCTGTCATTGAACGGTGACAACCTGCCGGAGATCCCCCTCACCGGCTGACCGACGCGTCCGGCGTGGGTCAGACGCTCTCTCAGCTCAAGGCCCGAGGTGCTCGGGCGGCCCCGGTCCCCCCGGGCGCCGCGCGAGGAAGGCGAACTGCCCCGCGAGGACCAGCTTGATCTGGTTGCGCGTGCGGGCGTCGAGGCGCGCGACCCGGGCGGCCAGCTCGATCACGCGGTAGCCGGGCGACTCCCGCGCCCACCAGCGGTGGAAGAAGTCCGGCAGCCCGAGCGCGCGCCAGACCACGAGCGTCAGACCGTCGATCACAGGGCGGAGCTCCACCACTTCGAGCCCGGCGTCCTCGGCGACGACCGTGAACCCGTACGGCGTCCAGTTGAAGATGCTGCGCGAGTGGAACGCCTCGAGCTGAGAGGTCGAGCCCCCGAACGAGCCCCCGGGCGCCAGCACACGCGCCACCTCGCGGAGGAGCTCGTGCGGACACTCCACGTGCTCGAGCACCTGCTTGCAGTAGACGAACTCGAAGCTCGAGTCGTCGAAAGGCAGGTGCTCGCCGTCGAAGCTCACGAAGTCGGCGTCGCCTCGCGTGCGCTCGGCCACCTCGGGCGACTCCTCCACGTCCACCCCGACCCACTCCACGTCCGGGTTCAGAGCCCGGAAGAGATCGACCGAGTCGCCGGCCCCGCAGCCCAGGTCCAGCACGC
>DASUQG010000332.1:0-3242 GCA_036280695.1 Thermoleophilaceae bacterium | reverse complement strand
CAGGTGTCCGCGCAGGACGGCACCGTGACCCTGGCGGCGAGCACCGATCCCGCGCTCGACGCAACGGTCCCGATCTGGGCCGCTCGCCGCAACGCCGACCTGCTCGCCCAGGCGCTCGGCCGGGACGTGGAGATAACGGCCTAGGGGCGCTACGCCAGGCGCGTCTCGAGCACGCCGAGCTGCGGCGAGCTGATCACGACCTCGTCGCCGGCCTTCAGGCGGACCTCAGGGTCGCGCAGGCTGCCCACTCCTGCCGGCGTTCCGGTTGAGATCACGTCGCCGGGCTCCAGGGTCATCAGCTTGGACAGGTACGCGATCAGCGCGGGCACCGAGTGGACGAGGTCGGCCGTGGAGCTCTTCTGCATCCGCTCGCCGTTCAGCGTCAGCTCGATCTCGAGCTGGTCGTGTGGGCCCGCCTCGTCGGGGGTCACGAGCGCGGGACCGCACGGCGCCGCGCCGTCGAAGGTCTTGCCGGGCATCCATTGCGGCGTCTTGAACTGGTAGTCGCGCGCCGAGAGGTCGTTGAGGAGCGTGTAGCCCGCCACGTGGTCGAGGGCATCCGCCTCCCGCACGTCCTTGCAGCGGTCTCGGATCACGAACGCCACCTCGGCCTCGTAGTCCACGCGCTCGCTCCAGGGCGGCAGCGGGACGGTCGCGCCGGGCGCCGCGAGCGCGTTGCGGAACTTGGCGAAGAAGGTGGGCGTCTCGGGCGGCTCGGCGCCCTGCTCCTCCGCGTGGGCGCGGTAGTTGAGCCCGATGCAGATCAGCTTGCCGGGCCGCGTGACGGGCGACAGCAGGGGAAGCCCGTCCACCGGCACGCCGTCGTCGCCGTCAACTGGCTCGACCTCGTCGAGCAGCCCTCCCTCGAGGATCACCTCGATTGTGCGGTCGTCGGCCCGCATGTGCGCGAACGCCTCGCCCCAGATGTCGTACACGCGGTCGTCGCGGAGCAGCGCGGCGCGGGGATGGCCGCCCGCGTCGAAGGTCACCAGTCGCATGGGCCCGGAGCGTATTGCGCAAGCGCCCGGCGTTGCCGGGGCGCGCAGCGACGGGTTCTGCGTAGTCTCACGCCGGATGGCGAAGGACCTCCCCAAGAGCCGCGTGAGACGTGCCGCCAAGGTGGGCCGGCTCGCCGGGGGCCAGACCGCGCGCGGCTATGCGACGAAGGCCGCGAACCTCACGCGGGGCGAGGAGGCGCGTCGGGCGGCGGCCGAGCGCCGCCAGATGGAAGCGGCCGAGCAGATCTTCGACGTGCTCGGGCAGATGAAGGGCGCAGCGATGAAGGTCGGCCAGGTGGCCTCGTTCATCGACACGGGCGCCTTCCCGCCCGAGTTCCAGGAGCGCATCCAGGCGAAGCTGGCAGAGCTGCGCGATGCCGCGCCGCGCGTGCCCTTCGACAAGATGCGCAAGGTCATCGAGGACGACATGGGCGAGAAGCTCGGCGACGTGTTCGCGTCGTTCGACGAGGACGCGGTGGCCGCCGCCTCGATCGGCCAGGTCTACCGCGCGCGCCTGCACGACGGTCGCGACGTGGCCGTGAAGGTCCAGTACCCGGGCGTAGGCCAGGCGGTTCGAGCCGACCTCCAGAACCTGGGCCTGATCATGCGGGTGGCGAAGCGGATCGCACCCGGCATGGACGCCAAGGCGATGACTGCGGAGATCCGCGAGCGGCTGACCGATGAGCTCGACTACGAGCACGAGGCGCAGCAGCACCGCGCGTTCGCGCGCACCTGGCGCGGCCATCCGTTCATCTACGTGCCGGCCGTCGTGACGGAGCTCTCCACGGAGCACGTGCTCGTGAGCGAGTGGGTGGACGGGATCGGCTTCGAGGAGGTGCGCGAGCTCGACCGCGAGACGCGCGACCGCTTCGGCGAGATCCTCTTCCGCTTCTTCTTCGGCTCGCTCTACCGCAACGGCCACTTCTCGGGCGACCCGCACCCCGGCAACTACCGCCTGATGCCGGATGGCCGCGTGGCGTTCATGGACTTCGGGATGACGAAGCGCGTGTCGCGCGAGGACATCGAGGCGGAGGTCGAGGCACTGCGCGCGGCAATGGACGGCAACGTCGATGAGCTGCACCGCCGGCTCGCCGCGATGGGCTTCTTCGACCCGGACGACGAGCAGATCACTCCGCAGGCGGTCTTCGAGCACTTCCACGACGTCACGGCCTGGTACATCGAGGACCGCGAGGTCACGGTCGATCGCGCGCTGGTCGCGCAGACGCTGATCGACTTCGGCGACCCGCGCTCGCGCCACTGGCAGCTGATGCGCCGCGAGACGATGCCGCCCCAGGCGATGCTGGCACGCCGCATGGAGGCTCTGACGCTGGGAGTGCTGGGCCAGCTGGGCGCCACCGCCAACTGGCACCGGATCGCGCGCGAGTGGCTCTTCGGAGACCCGCCGTCCACCGAGCTCGGCGAGCTCGAGGAGCCCTTCCACACGCGCGCGGCGGCCTAGGCCAATCCCCGGCGCTGGGTTGGGCGCTTTTCCTTTCCATTTCGCAATGAAAAGCGCCCAACCCCAGCCGCGCGCTCGCTGGCGTGCGTAGGCTCCGCAGCCATGCCTCGCCCGAGCGCCGGATCGCGCACCACGCCCGTCAAGGCCTCCCCGAAGGCGGTGGGCACCCTGCGCGCGGCGGACGAGGTGATGGCGCGGCTGATCGAGGAGCACGGCGCGCTCGTTCGCGAGGACCTCAAGCGCGAGCGGCCCGGGGACGCCTACGGCGCGCTGCTGCGCTCGATCGTGGGGCAGCAGCTCTCGACCAAGGCCGCGCGCACCATCTACGGACGCATGCTGGAGCTCTTCGACGGCCACGCGCCCACGCCGGTCCAGCTGCTCGCCGCGAATCCAGACGACATCCGAGCCGCCGGGCTCTCACGTCCGAAGATCAACTACCTGCGCGACCTCGCCCAGCACGTGCTTGACGGCGAGCTCGAGCTCGAGCGGCTCCACGAGCTCCCCGACGACGAGGTCATCGAGCAGCTCACCGCGGTGAAGGGGATCGGCGACTGGAGCGCGCACATGTTCCTGATGTTCCACCTGGGGCGGCCGGACGTCCTCCCGGTCGGCGACCAGGGCATCCGCAACGCCATCAAGACGCAGTACCGGCTGCGCAAGCTGCCGGACGCGAAGCGGATGGAGAAGATCGCGCGCCCCTGGCGCCCGTACCGGACGCTCGCGTGCCTCTACCTCTGGAGCTCTCTCGACAACAAGCCCGGGTGACGCAGGAGGCGCCGCGACGC
>DASUQG010000331.1:0-7547 GCA_036280695.1 Thermoleophilaceae bacterium | reverse complement strand
CTGTGCGCCCTCTGCGAGCGACTTGAAGCCGTCACCGGCGATGCCGGTGTGATGGACGAAGAGGTCCTTCCCGGGCTCGTCCGGCGTGATAAAGCCGAAGCCCTTGTCGTCGTTGAACCACTTCACAGTTCCGGTGGCCATGTATGACCCTCCACTGAGTTGTTGCTTGCTGCGTACGCGGAGGTGCTTGTGAAGCGACAACCTACGGGCGCGAGCAGTGCCTTTCGCCGAACCGTGGTTCGGCCATTACGCCGCTAAGGCTAAACGAGATTGGGCCCGCGCGTCTATTTCGGATCCGCTCCGATCGATCCTGCGCCCCTCGCCCGCGGTGGCCATTGCTAAATCAGCAACTCCGGGTGCGAGATTTCGCGTTTTCAGTAGACAGCGGCCTCCCAGGCGTGATAATCGTCAACGCCGTGGCTCGCACGCTCGATGACATCGATCGCCGGCTGATCGCTGAACTGCAGGTGGACGGGCGCAAGCCCTACAGCCGGATCGCCTCCGAGCTCGACGTCTCGGAGAGCGTGGTCCGCTACCGGGCGCAGCGTCTCGAGGACGAGGGCATGCTCCAGGTGGTCGGCATCGCCGACCCGCTGCGGATCGGCTTCGACCGCATGGCACTGGTGGGCCTGCGGGTCGAGCCCGGCACTGCCCGGCGCGTCTGCGAGGCGATCAGCGCGCTGCCGGAGACCAGCTACGTGGTGATGATCGCGGGGTCCTTCGACATCATCGTCGAGGTGATCTGCCGCGACACCGACCACTTCACCGAGCTGCTCACCGAGCGGCTCCAGACGATCGACGGCATCGTCGCCGCCGAGTCCTTCTTCGTGCTCGAGGTGCACAAGATGGCCTACGGCTGGGGCGTGCCGGAGGTCGCCGTCGCCGTCGAGACCCGTCCCCACGAGGAGGAGTAATGCCCGGAGAGCCCACCGTCGCCGTCTTTCCCGAGCCCGGCGCCTGGGGACCGACCAACAACCTGGTGGCAGTCGGCAACCACCTGCGCGAGCGCGGCATCCGGGTCGTGTTCGTGATCGAGGAATCCTTCGAGGGCGAGCTCGAGAAGCGCGGCTTCGAGGAGGCCATGATGCGGATGGCGCCGCCGCCCGAGCACGAGGAGCAGGTCGGCGAGGGCTGGGCCGAGTTCATCCGCGTGACCGCGCCGGAGTTCCGCAAGCCCACGATCGAGCAGCTCGAGACCGTGACGATGCCGATCTGGGCGGAGCTCGCCGAGGGCGCGAAGTACGCGCACGAGCGGCTAGCCGAGATCTGGGACGAGGTGCGCCCCGACGTGATCGTGACCGACAACGTGACCGGGTTCCCCGCCGTATCAACCGCGGGCGTGCCCTGGGCGCGCATGGTCTCGGCGAACCCGCTCGAGATGGACGATCCCGAGATTCCGCCCGTGTTCTCGGGCTATCCCTCGGACGACCGCACGGGCTGGGACGAGTTTCGCGCCGAGTACCGGCGCCTGCACGACCCGCTGATCGCGGACCTGTCGGAGTTCAACCAGTCGAAGGGCGCGGCGCCGCTTCCCGAGGGGAAGTTCCAGTACGACTCGCCGTGGCTGAACATGTACCTCTACCCCGGCGTGATCGACTACCCGCGCGCGACCCCGCTCGGAGCGACCTGGCACCGGCTCGACACCTCGGTCCGCAACAGCGACGCCGAGTTCGACGTGAGCGAGAGGGTCCCAGGCGAGGGCAAGGTGGTCTACCTGTCGCTCGGCAGCCTCGGCTGCATGGACGTGGGGCTGATGCAGCGCATCATCGACCTGCTCGGCCGCACCGAGCACCGCGCGATCGTGAGCATGGGCCCGCTGCACGAGGAGCTGAAGCTCGGCGAGCGCATGTACGGCGAGCAGTTCCTGCCGCAGACGTCGATCCTGCCGCAGTGCGATTTGCTGATCACCCACGGCGGCAACAACACCGTCGCGGAGGCGTTCAACTTCGGCCTGCCGGTGATCGTGACGCCGCTGTTCTGGGACCAGTACGACAACGCTCAGCGCGTGCACGAGACGGGCTTCGGCCACCGGCTGGCGTCCTACACGTTCGAGGACGAGGAGTTCCTCGGGGCTGTCGAGCGGCTGCTGGCCGACGAGCGGCTGGCGCAGAAGATGGCGGGCATCAGCGCCGAGTTGAGCGCGGCACCGGGCCGCATCAAGGGCGCAGACCTGATCGAGCAGTTGGTCCGGACCGGCGAGCCGGTCAAGGGGACGGGCGGGCCGGTGCCGGCCGCGTGAGCTTCGAGGACTCGCTCTGGCACCACACCGGCGGCGGGCCGTTCACACCCCGGCCGCCGCTGCCGGGCACGATGGACGTGGACGTGGCGATCGTGGGCGCCGGCTACACGGGCCTGTGGACGGCGTACTACCTGCACGGCATCGATCCCTCGCTCCGGATCGCGATCGTGGAGCGTGAGATCGCCGGATTCGGCGCCTCGGGCCGCAACGGGGGCTGGTGCTCCGCCCTGTTCCCGCCCGCCTCGAAGGGCATCGCCCGCCGCCATGGCCGTGAGGCGGCGGTGGCGGTGCGCCGGGCGATGCACGAGGCGATCCTCGAGGTCGGTCGTGTGGCGGAGGCCGAGGGCATCGACATCCACTACGCACGCGGAGGCACGATCGAGCTCGCGCGCAACGAGGCTCAGTTCACGCGGGCGCGCGAGCGCGTCGAGGAGGAGCGCGAGCTCACCGGCGCGGCGGCGGGGATGGAGCTGTTCTCGAAGGAGCAGGCCGAGGGAGTGGCGCGCGCCACGAACGTGCTCGGCGGCATCTACACCCCGCACTGCGCGGCGATCCACCCGCTGCGACTCGTCCGCGGGCTCGCCTCGTGCGTGGAGGCTCGCGGCGTCTCCGTCTTCGAGCGCACCCGGGCCACCGAGATCCGACCCGGCGCGGTGGTCACCAAGCAGGGCACCGTCAACGCCGAGATCGTCGTGCGTGCCACCGAGGGCTACACCCCGAGCCTGCGCGGCCAGCGGCGCAGGTTCATACCGCTCTACTCACTGATGATCGCCACCGAGCCGCTGTCCGCGGAGGCGTGGGACGAGATCGGGCTGGGCCGCCGCGAGACGTTCGCCGACCTGCGCCACATGCGCATCTACGGCCAGCGCACGGCCGACGACCGCCTCGCGTTCGGGGGCCGCGGCGCGCCGTACCACTTCGGGTCGCGCACCCGCGCGGCGTTCGACCGCGACCGGGAAGTGCACTCCGCGCTCCGCGAGGTGCTGGTGGACCTCTTCCCGGTGGTGGCGAGCTATGAAGTCACGCACGAGTGGGGCGGCGCGCTCGCCATCCCGCGCGACTGGCATGCGTCGGTGGGGCTCGACCGGCAGAGCGGACTTGGCTGGGCCGGCGGCTACGTCGGGGACGGCGTGGCCACGACGAACCTCGCGGGGCGCACGCTGGCCCAGCTGATCACCTCGCAGCAGAGCGAGCTCACGCGCCTCCCGTGGGTCGGCCACAGGTCGCGCTCGTGGGAGCCCGAGCCGCTGCGCTGGCTCGGGGTGAACGGCGGCCGGCTGCTGATGACTGCCGCGGACCGCACGGAGGAGCGCACCGGGAGACCGGCCAAGACGGCGAAGGCCTTCGCGCGCTTCATGGGCTACTGACCGGCTAGCCCCGGGCCGTGGCCGGCTGGCGCTCCAGCACGAGCTCGAACCAGCGAGCGAACAGCGCGCGGGCGTGGCTGGTCATCTCCTCGCGGCGCGCCTCGAACGCCGCCAGCAGCTCGTCGAGCGCACCGGGGCCGCGGACCCGCTCGAGCGCACGCGCATAGTCGGGCACCGTCGCCCACTCCGCGGCCATCTCGCTCGTGACCTCCACGTGGAACTGCACGGCGTAGGCCGTGGCCCCGACGCGGAAGGCCTGGTTGGCGTACGCGGGCGAGCTCGCGAGCCCCACCGCGCCGGCCGGAAGGTCGAAGCTGTCGCTGTGCCATTGGAGCGTCGGGAAGCTGGGGGGCAACCCGCCCAGCACGGGATCGCTGCGGCCCGCTTCCGTGAGCTCGACGTCGAGCACTCCGACCTCGGGCGTCTCGCCGGTGTAGACCCTCCCGCCGAGGCTCGCGGCGAGCAGCTGGCTGCCCAGGCAGGCGCCGAAGAAGGGCAGGCCGTCCCGCACGGCTTCGCCGATGCATTCGCGCTCGGCCACCAGCCAGGGATGGTCCGCGTCGTCGCACGCGCCCATCGGGCCGCCCATCACCACCATCCCGTCGAACCCGCGCCAGTCGGGAAGCGGCTCGCCCTCGTCCAGCTCGACCCTGTGCAGCCGAGCGTCGCGCTCGAGCATGACGTCCTCGTAGGCGCCGGGCGGCTCGCAGGCGATGTGCTGAAGCACGAGAATCGACGGGCGGTCGCTCACAGCGCGCCGATCGTATCGGCAGCGCTACTGCGCTACCCGGCGGGGCTTGGAACACTCTGAGTCGTGGCGGCGCGCAGCAAGCCGGTCGAGCAGGCGGCGGACGAGCTATACGCGCTCCCGCCGGGCGAGTTCACCGGCGCGCGAGACGAGCGCGCGAAGGCGCTGCGCAAGGCGGGTGACCGTGACGACGCTGACGCCGTCAAGGCGCTGCGAAAGCCGACCGTCGCGGCGTGGGCGCTCAATCAGCTGACGCGGAAGCGGGCGAAGGACGTCGAGCGCCTGCTCGCGGCCGGCGAGGCGCTGAGGGCGGCACAGGAGGAGCTGCTCGCCGGCGGCGACCGGAAGGCGTTCCAGGGCGCCGCCGCGAAGGAGCGCGACCTGGTGGCTGAGCTGTCGCAGCAGGCAGTCGAGCTGGCCGCCGAGGCCGGCGAGCGGCCGGGCCCGGCGCTCACCGAGAAGATCGCTGCGACGCTGCACGCGGCCGCTCTGGACGAGGAGACGGCCGAGGAGCTCCGAGCCGGCCGCCTGGTCCGCGAGCGCGAGGCGATCGGCGGCTTCGGCGGGATGACGGCGGCGCCGGCGAAGCAGCCCGAGCGCCCCGACCGCCCGAAGACGGCAGCGAAGGGCAAGCGCCCTAAGGCAGCATCCGGCGACGCCAAGCGGCGCGCCAACGCCGAGCGGCGCGAGCAGGCCGAGCGGCGGCAGCGGCTCGCGGCTGCGCGCACCGATGAGCGCCACGCGCGCCGGGAGCTCGACGCCGCCGCCAAGGCCATCGAGCACGCCGAGACCCGCGCGGAGGCCGCCAGGGTGCACGCCGAGGAGGCGAACCGGCGGGCGAAGACGACCGCGGAGCGCCTCAAGGCGGCGCGCAAGGAGGAGACGGCCGCGAAGAAGGCGCACGCCCGCGCGCAGCGGGCACTCGCAGCCGCCGAGCGCGACGCTTAGCGCTCAGGGCGCGCTGCGTCCGGCTCGACCTCGCGCAGCGCGCCGGTCTCCGGGTTGAAGACGAAGCCGCGGATGTGGTCGCGTGCCGGTAGCTCGGTGCTCGCTCGCAGGCGGGTGAGGCTCGACCGCAGGGTCTCGTCGAGGTCGTCGAATGCTCCCAGCTCCTTCTCGGCGGCTCCGTGCAGGCCGCAGTCGTCGTGCATCACGACAACGATCTCCTCGGTCCCGAGCAAGCGCTGGGAGGCGCTCAACGAGCGGATCGCGTCGTCGGTCACGAGCCCGCCGGCGTTGCGGATGATGTGGGCGTCGCCGCGCTCGAGTCCGAGCATCGGGAACACGTCGATGCGCGTGTCCATGCACGCGAGGATGGCCACCTTGCGCCGCGGCCTCGGGTCGAGCCCGGGGGCGGCCAGCTCCGCGGCGCGCGCGGCTGCGGTGGACAGCATGTCGTCGGCGTTCGGCATCGCGAGGCGAGGATCGTAGGGACTGAGCGCGCTAGAGGAGGCTGCCGCCGGGTGGCACCACCCAGAGCTTCTCCGCGCGCTGCGCCACCGCGTCGGGGTCCAGCTCGCCGACTGTCGACGCGTTCGACTGCTCCATCAGGCGCGACAGCTCGCTCCACGCCATCGCCACCGAGGCGACCTTCGCGGTGGGCCCCCAGCCGGTCACGGCCTTCAGCTCCGCCGCGCGCGCCTTCACCTCGTCGGCCGTGAGCTCGGCGAACGGCTTGGAACGGCCCCCGGCGAAGACGTGCTCCGCGAGCACCCTCTGGGAGTCGGGTGGCGGGCGCGTGCTCACAGCAGGTAGGGGACCGCTCCCACGGCTCCGAGCGCGTACCAGCCGCCGAACGCCAGCGTCAGCACTCCCATCGCAGGCGCGAAGGCGAGCATCCGCCGCAGCACCGGGCCGCGGGTGATCGCGTAGCCGAACGCGGACGAGAGCGCCGCCATCGACAGTGCCGTGCCGAGGGCGAAGACCATCAGCGCGGCGACTGCCTCGGTCTGGTCCGAGATCGTGGCCAGCACCAGCACCCCGACACCGGCCGATCCCCCCATGCCGTGCACCAGGCCGATGCCATACGCCTGCGCCGGCGAGCGGCCAAGCTGCGCCTCCGGCTGATGGGCGTGCTCGTGTGAAGCACCGTGATCGCCGTGAGGGTGGAGGTGACGGTGCTCGGTGGCGCCGTGGCGATGTGGATGTGCGTGGAAGTGGCCACGGCGCCAGCGCACCAGCAGCCTCGCGGCCAGGAACATGATCACGAGGCCCACCAGCGCCTCCGCCCCACGCTGGGCCGCGTCGGGGAGATAGGCGTTGAAGAGCACGATCGGCAGCCCGAACAGCGCCAGCGTGGTCGCGTGCCCGAGTCCCCAGGCGAGCCCCAGCCGACCCGCCCGGCGAGTGCCGTCCTCGGGCTCGGATGCAATCAGAGTCGAGACGGCTGCCAGGTGGTCGGGGTCGGACGCGTGCCGTAGGCCGAGCCCCAGGGCCACCGCGAGCACGAGGGCCAGCTCAGGCATCGGGGCCTCCGTCTGCCGCGACCCGCGCGGCGGCCACGGCCAGCTGCCCGTAGGCGATTCCACCGTCGTTCGGCGGCAGCAGCTCGGGCGTCAGGACCCGCAAACCACCATCGGAGAGCAGCGAGGCGGTCCGGCCGAGCAGGCGCCGGTTCTGGAACACGCCTCCGGAGAGTACGACCGTGTCGGTGCCCGCGCGCTCTGCCGCGAGCGTGCAGCCGTGGGCCGTCGTCGCGGCCAGCGCGTTGTGGAAGCGGGCGGCGATCGTTCCGGCGTCGATCCCAGCGGCGAGGTCGTCCACCAGCGCGCGCACCAGGGGACGGGCGTCCATCACGAGCGGGCCGTCGTCGTCGAGCAGCGGCATCGGGTAGGCGCGCTGCTCGCCGAGATCGCAGGCGGCCTCGAGCTCGACCGCCGCCTGGCCCTCGTAATTCACCTCGGCACGCAGCCCGCAGAGCGCCGCCACGGCGTCGAAGAGGCGGCCGGCGCTGGTGGTGAGCGGCGACGCGAGCCCGCTGGCTGCCAGTTCGGACACCTGCTCCCAGGCACGCTCGTCGACCTGACGCGTGAGCTGCCGCGGCGGGCGCGGTGGCCCGTCGACCGAGGCCGCCAGCCACGCGCAGGCCATCCGCCACGGCTGGCGTATCGCCGCCTCGCCGCCCGGCATGCGTACGGGGAACAGCAGCCCGACACGCTCGAAGTCCTCCAAACCTCCGCAGAGGAGCTCGCCT
>DASUQG010000330.1:0-3963 GCA_036280695.1 Thermoleophilaceae bacterium | reverse complement strand
GAGCAGGCGCGTATCGCGGCCGGCGATGCGGCCGAGGTACTCGACCTCGACGGCGTCCACGGACGGGCGCTCGGCCAGCGCGCTCGCTATCCGGCCGAGATCCTGCGCAAGCGGTAGGAACGGGCCAAGCGCCTCGAGGTCCTCCGGGGCGATGGCGGGCACGTTCACGGCGCTTGTCACGACACCGCCGGTGAGCGCCGCCACCACCTGCTCGGCGGCCTGGTAGCCGGCGCGGTCGGTGGCCTCGGCTGTCGAGGCTCCCAGGTGCGGCGTGACCACCACGTTCGGGTAGTCGAACAGCGGATGCTCGGTGGCCGGCTCCTCGCGGAACACGTCCAGGGCGGCTCCCGCGACCTTGCCGGAGTCGAGGGCCTCGCGCAGCGCGTCCTCGTCCATCAGCCTGCCGCGCGCGACGTTGATCACCCGCACGCCGTCCTTCATGGCCGCGAAGGCCTTCGCGTCGAGCCAGTTCTCGGTCTCTGAGGTGACCGGCAGGTGCACCGTCAGGAAGTCGGCGCGGCCGTACACCTCCTCCGACGACTCCGCGCGCTCGACGCCGAGCTCGCGGAAGCGCTCCTCGGAGACGTAGGCGTCGAACGCCACGACGCGCATGCCGAAGCCGAGCGCCCGCTGCGCCACCAGCTGGCCGATGCGGCCGAAGCCGAGCACGCCGAGCGTCTTCTCGTACAGCTCCACCCCGCTGAACTGGGAGCGCTCCCAAGCACCGCCCGTGAGCGAGCCGTGCGCCTGCGGCACCTTGCGGGCGAGCGCCAGCAGGAGCGCGAGCGTGTGCTCTGCCGCCGTGATCACGTTCGACTGCGGCGCGTTGGCCACGATCACGCCGCGCTTCGTGGCCGCGTCCACGTCCACGTTGTCCACCCCCACCCCGGCGCGCCCGACCGCCTTGAGCCGCTCGGCCCGGTCGAGCAGGTCGGCGTCGAGCTGCGTGGCGGAGCGGATCAGGATGCCGTCGAACTCGCCGATGCGGCGCTCGAGCTCGTCCTGGTCCCAGTCGATGCCGATCTCGACCTCGAGCCCGGCGTCGCGCAGCAGCTGCACCCCCGAGTCGCCGATCTTCTCCTTGACGAGGACCTTCACGCGTGAATCGCGACGCCCGCGTCGGAGAAGACGCGCTGCGCGGCCGCCACGCCCGCGCCCGGCTCGGCCTCGTGGCCCAGCTCCCGCAGCGTCATCTCGAGCGCCGAGACCGTCACGATGATGTCGAAGGCGCCGAAGTAGCCGCAGTGGGCCACGCGCGCGATCTTGCCCTTCAGCTTGCCCTGGCCGCCCGCGATCGTCACGCCGAACTTGTCGCGCATCAGAGCGGGAACCCCGCCACCGTCGATCGAGTCGGGAAGGACCATCGCTGTCACCACGTTGGCGTTGTCGTCGGCCGCGCCGCCGAGCAGATCGAGTTCGAGCGCCTTGGCGGCCTCGCGCGTGGCGCGCCCGAGCAGCGCGTGGCGCTCGTACACCCGGTCGAGGCCCTCGCGCTCGATCATCCCGAGCGCCACGTCGAGCGCCTTGATCAGCCCGACGGCCGGCGTGAACGGACTGTCCGGCGGGTCCTTGCGCTGGCCGCTCACCGTGCGCTCCCAGTCGAAGTAGTAGCGCCGGCCCGGGATGCCGGCGGCGCGCTCGAGCGCGGCGTCGCTCGCGCTCGCGAAGCCGAGGCCCGGCGGCGCCATCAGCGCCTTCTGCGAGCCCGCGACCACCACGTCCACGCCCCACTCGTCCTGCGGGAGCGGGACCGCGCCGAGCCCGGAGACCGCGTCCACCGCGATCAGCGCGCCGTGCCGGTGCGCGACCTCGGTGAGCTCGCGAATGTCGTTGACCACGCCGGTCGAGGTCTCCGAGAAGGTGGTGAATACGAGCTCCACGCCCTCGTTCTCACCGAGCAGACGGTCGAGCTCCGCGGGGTCGACCTTGCGACCCCACTCGCTCTCCCAGTGGATCGTGGCCGCGCCGTAGGCCTCGCAGAGCTCGAACCAGCGCTCGCCGAACTTGCCGCACGACGCCACGAGCGCCGGCTCGCCCGGCCGAACGAGGTTCGCCACGGCGGATTCCATCGCGCCGCTCCCGGACGCCGCGAAGACCTGCACCTCGTTCTGCGTCTGGAAGACGTCCTTGAGCCGCTTCAGCACACGCGCGTAGACCTCCACGAAAGCGGGCGCGCGGTGGTAGAGCATCGGCTCGGCCATCACCTGCGACACGGCAGGCGGCAGCGGCGTGGGGCCGGCGGTCATCAGGTACTGCTTGACGTAGGGATTCGCCACGAACGGGCGAGAATAGCGTCAGCTTCCGATGACTCGCGCCATGGCGCCGAGCACCGTCGCGGTCACCCGGACGGTGTCAGGGTTCGATTCCCAGTCCCAGTTGTCGTCCGCGATCGCGAACGCGAGCACCAGGCCCCACGCGATCGTGGCGAGCACCGAGAGGGCGAGGCTGACCCAGCCTACGATGAAGCCCGCCTGCGCCAGCCCGCGGTGCTTCGGGGTCTCGCCGGCCTCGACCTTCCGCTTGCCCTTGCGCGAGTAGACGATGCCGACGATCGCGCAGGCGATCGAGATCACCGACGAGAAGCCGGCCGAGATCACGAGCAGGCCGACGGAGACGAGTGAGAACACGAAACCCACGACCGCCGGCCCGTTGTCCGGCACCCGCTGCTGCGGGTAGCCCCACGGCGGCGGGTAGGCGTAGCCCGGCGGCGGTGGGTAGGCCTGGCCGGGGGGCGGAGCCTGGTAGCCGTAGCCGGGCGGAGCCGGCGGGGGCGGCTGGTACGCGTAGCCGGGCGGCGGCGGCGGCGGGTAGCCGTAGGTCTGGGCGGGTGGCCCCTGCGGCGGTGGTGGCGGTGGTGGCGGCTGCGGCGGTGGTGCCTGCGCAGGGCGGTCGCCCAGCTCCGGCTCCGGACCGGTCGGCTCGGGCGGAAGGAAGCCCGCGTCCTGGCTGTCGGCGCCGCGTTCCTCCACTTAGAACTCCGTGTCGATCCAGTCCATCATCGAGCGCAGCTCCTTGCCCTCGCGCTCGATCTGGTGGTCCTTCTGCTCCTCGCGCATGCGCTTGAAGTTCTCCTGCCCAGCCTGGTTCTCGGCTATCCACTCGCGCGCGAAGTCGCCGGACTGGATCTCACCGAGGATCTGCTGCATCGCCTCGCGCGTGGGATCGCCGATGATCCGCTTGCCGCGTGTGAGGTCGCCGTACTCCGCCGTGTTCGAGATCGAGTAGCGCATGCCGCTGATCCCCTTCTCGTACATCAGGTCCACGATCAGCTTCAGCTCGTGCAGGCACTCGAAGTATGCGAGCCGCGGGTCGTAGCCGGCGTCCACCAGGGTCTCGTAGCCCGCCCGCACCAGCTCGGTCACGCCCCCGCACAGCACGGCCTGCTCGCCGAAGAGGTCGGTCTCGGTCTCGTCCTTGAAGCTGGTCTCGATCACACCCGCGCGCGTGCATCCGATCCCGCGCGCGTAGGCGAGCACGAGGTCGTGCGCGGAGCCGGTGGCGTCCTGATGGATCGCGACGAGGCCCGGCACCCCGTTCCCCTCCACGTACTGGCGCCGGACGAGGTGACCGGGGCCCTTCGGCGCCGCCATGCCTACGTCCACCTCGGGCCCCGGGTCGATCTGGTTGAAGTGGATCGAGAAGCCGTGCGCGAACATCACGAGGTTGCCGGGGGCGATGCCGTCCCGGATCTCGCTCTCCCAGACCTCCGCCTGCTTCTCGTCCGGAAGCAGCACCATCACCACGTCGCCCTCGCTGGCGGCGTCCGCGATCGAGGTCACACGCAGCCCGTCGGCCTTCGCCTTCTCGACCGAGGAGGAGTCGTCGCGCAGGCCCACCACAACGTCGACTCCCGAGTCCTTGAGGTTCAGCGCGTGCGCGTGTCCCTGCGAGCCGTAGCCGAGGATGGCCACGGTCTTGCCGTCGAGCTTGGAGAGATCGGCGTCCTTGTCGTAGATCATGAGG
>DASUQG010000329.1:0-5890 GCA_036280695.1 Thermoleophilaceae bacterium | reverse complement strand
ATCTTCGACCTGACCTCGAGCTGGACGACGCTCGGGCTCTGGGGCCCGCGCGCCCGCGAGATCATGCGCGAGCTCACGAGCGCGGACATGTCGCACGAGGGCTTCCCGTTCGCCACCTGCCGCGACATCGAGATGGGGCCGCTGAGCGTGCTCGCTTCGCGGATCTCCTACGTGGGCGACCTCGGCTGGGAGCTGTACGTGCCGATCGAGCAGGGCGCGCGGTTGTGGGACATGGTGGCCGAGGCAGGCGAGTCGCACGGGATCGTGCCCGCCGGGATCGGCGTGTACGGCACCACGGGCCGGCTCGAGAAGTGCTACCGCGCGTTTGGCTTCGAGCTCGATGGCGAGTACAACGTGGTCGAGGCCGGCATGGCGTGGGGCAAGGTCAAGGACCAGGACTTCGTGGGCAAGGAGGCGCACGTGCGCCACCGCGAGGAGGACCCCCGGACCGTGATGTGCACGCTCACCGTGGACGACCACACCTCGGCCGGCGGCGTCAAGCGCTACATGCTCGGAGGCGAGCCGATCGTCACACGCGACGGCGCGCCGCTGGTGGACTCGCACGGGCGGCGCTCGTACGTGACCAGCGCCGGCGCGGGGCCGTCGGTGGGCAAGCACATCCTGCTCTCGTACCTGCCGCCCGAGTACGCGAACGTCGGCGAGGAGCTGGCCGTGGAGTACATGACCGAGCGCTATCCGGTGACCGTCCAGTGCGCCGACTCCACGCCGCTGTTCGACCCGGACAACTCCCGCGTGAAGGCGGCGGACCCGATCCCGGCATGAGGATCCTCGTCTGCGTCAAGCGCGTGCCGCTCACGGGCGGCAAGATGGTGTTGACCGCCGACGAGCAGGCGCTCGAGACGCGTCACCTCGGCTTCACGATCAGCCCGCACGAGGAGTGCGGCGTGGAGGAGGCGGTGCGGCTGGTGGAGGAGCACGGCGGCGAGGTCACAGTGCTCACGCTCGGCCCGGCCGAGGCGGAGGAGCAGATCCGCGACTCGCTCGCCAACGGCGGCGACCGCGGCGTGCACCTCGTGACCGACGGCGAGGAGTGGGACCCGCAGGCCACGGCGGCGGCGATCGTCGAGACGGTCCAGGCCGAGGAGTCCGCGGGTGGCGGCTTCGACCTGATCGTGTTCGGCAACGAGTCGGCAGACTCCGGCAACTACCAGGTGGGCATTCGCGTGGCGTACGCGCTCGGGCGTCCGATCGCGACCGGTCTCAAGGGACTTTCGGTGGCCGACGACCGCGCGCGCTGCGAGCAGGAGGTGCCCGGCGGGCGCGACATCTACGAGCTGCCTCTGCCCGCGCTGGTGAGCGTGCTCGAGGGGATCAACCTGCCGCGCTACCCCTCCGTCCCCGCCAAGCTGCGCGCCCGCTCGAAGCCGGTCGAGCAGCGCAACCCGGAGCGTCCGGCGGCGCGCCTCGAGAAGCTGCGGCTCGTGGTGCCGCCCGGGCAGGGCAAGCAGGCGGAGATCCTCGGCAACGGTCCGGATGCGGCGCCGGCCGTGGTCGAGATGATGCGAGAGATCGGAGTGGCCGGATGAGCGTCCTGGTGCTCGTCGAGCCCGGCGAGGAGCTCTCGCTCCAGGCGATCTCGCTCGCGCGCGATCTCGGGGGTCCCCTGCATGCCCTCGCCTTCGACGCTTCCGAGCTGGGCGCATATGGCGTCGAGACGGTGCACGTCGCCGAGCACGGCCAACTCTCTTCCTACGCACCGGGAGCGTGGGCCGCTTGCCTCGAGCAGCTCATCGATCGCGTCCAGCCTTCCGCCGTCGTCGCCGCGGGCACGAACCGAGGCAACGAAGTGCTTGCTCACCTCGCCGCCCGCCGCGATCTGCCCTTCGCCGCAAACTGCACTGCGGTCGGGAGTGACGGGACCGTCACGAGGGTGCGTTGGGGCGGAAGCCTGCTCGAAGAGGCGCGGATCAACTCGGATCTGAAGGTTCTCTCGGTCGCCCCGCACATGGTTGAGGCCACGACCGTCAACGGGGCAGCGGCGAACGTCGAGAGGTTCGAGCCCGAGCTGGGTGAAGAGATCGTCAGGGTCGTCGAGCACGCCGAGACGCCCTCGGCCGGCATCTCGCTCGCCGAGGCGAAGGTCGTCGTGAGCGGCGGCCGTGGGGTCGGCTCGGCGGACGGCTTCGGCATGCTCGAGGAGCTCGCAGGGCTCCTGAACGCGGCGGTCGGCTGCTCGCGCGTGGTAACCATGGCGGGCTGGCGGCCGCACACGGACCAGGTGGGCCAGACCGGCACGAAGGTCGCCCCGGACCTCTACATCGCCTGCGGCATCAGCGGCGCAACCCAGCACATCGCGGGCTGCAAGGGAGCGAAGAAGATCCTCGCGATCAACTCCGACTCCGAGGCCCCGATTCTCGCCAGCGCCGACTATGCGGTGATCGGCGACCTGGCCGAGATCGTGCCGGCGATCACGGCCGAGCTCAGAAAGGCGCAGGCCTCATAGACGTCGCGCTCGGAGCGCTCGCGCTCGCCGCCCTGCTGGCGGTCAGCGGCACGCTCTTCTATCGGCGCGCCAGGCTGCTCGTCTCGCTGGTCAGGCTCGGCAAGCCGGTCGACCGATTCGACGACGTGCCGGAGCGGGTCAAGAACGAGGCCGTGATCGTGCTCGGCCAGCGCAAGCTGCTTCAGCGCCTCGTGCCGGGCCTGATCCACGCCGCGATCTTCTGGGGCTTCCTGGTCCTCTTCCCCACGATCGTGATCGCGATGATCGGCGCGGTCGACAAGCACTCCACGCTGCCGTGGCTCGGCCACCAGGGCTGGTTCGCGCTGATGGTCGACGTGTTCGCCGTGCTGGTGCTCGTCGGCGTGATCGGCGCCGTGGCGATCCGCAAGATCCAGCGCCCGGCGCGCTTCGAGGGCAGCCACCTCGGCGAGGCCGACCTGATCCTCGCGCTGATCGCCGGCATCGTCACGACGCTGCTGCTCTGGCACGCATCGCGGATCGCGCTCGACCTGAACGAGTGGCCGGAGTCGTGGTCGCCCGTGTCGAACGCGCTTTCGGGGCTGTTCGGCGACGGCGGCGTCACGGAGGTGCTCGAACGCGCCTTCGTCTGGGCGCACTTGCTGATCATCCTGAGCTTCCTCGCCTACCTCCCGCACTCGAAGCACCTGCACATCGCCACCGCGGCGTTCAACGTCTTCTTCTCGCGCACGGGCGCGCGGGGGCGGCTCGAGCCGCTGCGCTTCGACGTGCCCGAGGAGGAGATGCGGTTCGGCGCCGGCGCGGTGCCGGACCTCACCTGGAAGCAGACGCTCGACACGTTCTCGTGCACGGAGTGCGGCCGCTGCCAGGACGTGTGTCCGGCGTGGGCGACCGACAAGGAGCTGTCGCCGAAGCTGCTGATCATGGCCCTGCGCGACCAGGTCTTCGAGGAGGGCCCGAGGCTGATCCGCGGCGAGGAAGGCTTCGAGCCCGCTCCGCTCGTGCCGAACGCCGTGACCGACAACGTCGTCTGGGACTGCGTGACCTGCGGCGCCTGCGTGCGCGAGTGCCCGGTGTCGATCGAGCACGTGGACCACATCATCGACCTGCGCCGGCACCTGGTGATGATGGATTCCTCGTTCCCAACGGAGTCGGAGCAAATGCTGCGCGACGTGGAGCGCGCGTCGAACCCCTGGGGCAAGCCGCAGACCGAGCGGGCCGACTGGGCGGCCGAGCTCGGTGTGCGCGTGCTCGAGCCCGGCGACCCCGCGCCGGAGGTCCTCTACTGGGTGGGGTGCGCGGCCTCGTTCGACGAACGCGCGCGCACCGCCGCGCAGTCCACGGCGAAGCTGCTCAAGGCCGCCGGCGTGGACTTCGCGATCCTGGGCCCGCGCGAGTCGTGCACCGGCGACCCGGCGCGGCGGATCGGCAACGAGTACCTGTTCCAGGCGCACGCCGAGCAGAACGTGGGCACGCTGAACGAGGCCGGTGTCACGAAGATCGTGGCGAGCTGCCCGCACTGCTTCAACACGCTCGGCAACGAGTATCCCGACTTCGGCGGCAACTACGAGGTCGTCCATCACACCGAGCTGCTCGCCGAGCTGGTGCGCGACGGCAGGCTCCAGCCCGAGGGCGACGGCACCACGATCACCTACCACGACTCCTGCTACCTAGCTCGCCACAACGACGTGCGCGCCGACCCGCGCGAGCTCGTGGACGCGGTCGGCACGCCGATCGAGATGGAGCGCAGCGGCGAGCGGACGTTCTGCTGCGGCGCCGGCGGCGCGCACATGTGGATGGAGGAGCGCGGCGGCCTGATCAACGAGGAGCGCGCCCGCGAGGCCGCCGAGACCGGCGCGGAGACGCTCGCGGTCGCCTGCCCGTTCTGCACCGTGATGCTCGACGACGGCGTGAAGGCGCGCGGCGACGAGCTGCGCGTGGTGGACGTGTCAACCTTGCTCGCCGAGTCTCTACCCGATGGCCCTTGATCCCTCGCCCACGTCGGTCCCTGACGCCGCGGCCACTCGGCTGGTCGCCGAGCACGCGTACACGGAGCTGCGCGACCGGATCGTGACCCTCCACCTCCCGCCTGGCACCGCCCTGCGCGAGGAAGAGCTGATGGGCGAGCTGGGCATCGGCCGGACACCCTTGCGTGAGGCCGTGAAGAGGCTGGCGCTCGAGAACCTCGTGGACGTGCAGCCCCGGCGCGGCACGTTCGTCTCCGCGGTCGAGGCCGCCGACATCCAGAACATCACCGAGGTGCGGGCGGAACTCGAGGGGTACGCCGCCGAGCTCGCCGCGCTCCGGCTCGACCCGGAGACGCGCGCGACCGCAGAAGCGCTCCTTCGCGACATCGAGGGGCTCGACGAGCCGGCCGCCCAGGACCAGCTCATGCGCTTCGACGAGCGCATCCACCGCTTCACCTGGGAGGCGGCCCGCAACCCACACCTGACGCAGACGCTCGAGCGCTACTTCACGCACTCCCTGCGCATCTGGTACCTCGTGCTCGACCGGGTTCCCACGCTGGGGCACGCCGTCCACGACCAGACCCAGCTGCTCGAGGCAATCCTCGACCGAAATGGCCCCCACGCGCGCACGATCATGCACGAGCACGTGCTCGCGTTCCAGCGCGCGATCCTCGCCGCCTTCAGCCGGACCTGAACTCCTCGGGCCCGTGCCAGAGCTGCCACCCGCGCAGGTCCAGGCGCGCTCTCGTCAGCGCGCGCACTGTTGCGTGGCCGCGGGCTTCTAGGTGCGTGGCCATGGCGAGGAATGCCTGCGCTGCGGTCAGCGCGTCCCCCTCGGCCTCGTGGGGGCGATGCGACGGCAGACCGAGCGACATCGCGATCACAGAGAGGCTGCAAATGCCCGGGTCGCGACCGCCACGCTCGATACTCAGCCGCCGCCATAGGACGGCCGTGTCCACGATCCGGCGTGGCAGCGGGCACCCAGCCTTGCGAAGAAATGTGCGCTCCACCCAGCTGGCATGGACCACCGGGATCCGCCCGCCCATCACGGCTGCCAGGGGCGCGAGCGCCTCCGGCGCTCTCGGCGCCGCGGCGAGGTCGTCCTCGCGCAGCCGGTGGATCGCGATCGAGGCGTCGCCGGGCGCCACCTGGGGCCGGACGAGGCCGTGAACCGCTTCGGCGGTGAGGATCCGCGCGGACTCGATCGGGATGCCCGCGAACGAGATCACCTCGTCCCGCCGCGGGTCCAGCCCGGTCGTCTCGACATCGATCACGACAAACCGCGCGTCGCGCCACGAGCGGCTCAGCGGGCGTGTCAACGTAGTTTGAATCCGAGTTCGAGGGCCACTCCCCGCTGGACCCTGGCGACCGCGCGGAAGGCCTCCTTTAGCGAGGTCCGGGTCAGCGGCGCCAGGCTCTTGGGCTCGATCAGGTCGTCGGGATCCTCACCCGCACGGAGCTGCCCGACCTGGTGCTCCAT
>DASUQG010000328.1:0-4889 GCA_036280695.1 Thermoleophilaceae bacterium | reverse complement strand
AGTGCGACGCGATCCTCGACTCGATCGCCGCGGACACCGGCATCGAGCAGCGGCGCACGCTCTACTCCTCGACCGAGTTCAAAAAGGTCCGCCTGCGCTACTTCACGGACGAGCACAAGCGGTGGGAAGCGGAGCACGCGTGAGGGCGCTACTGCTTCCCCTGCTGACTTTCATCTGGATGGGAGTGGTGGCGAGCCCAGCACTGCCGGCCGAGCGCTCCGTGGGGATCTCCGTGTTCGACCTGCGGCCGAGCGAGCTGACGATCAATCCAGGCGACTCGGTGACCTGGCGGTGGGATGGGCCGGACACCAATCATTCGGTTGCCGCCGTGGGAGGGCAGGGCGAGCAGTTCGACTCGGACCCCGGCAGGGAGTTGGGTGCCATCAACCACGAGGTCGGAGCGACCTTCCGGCACACGTTCTCGAGAGCCGGCTCATTCGAATACTTCTGCCGGGTGCACCCGCGTTTCATGCGCGGCGCCGTGACCGTGCTGGTGGTGCCCGATCACGAAGCCCCGCGCATTCGGTCGCTCTCGACACGGCCCCGAGCCCGTCTCCGCTTCGCGCTCTCCGAGCCGGCCACCCTGAGAGGCGAGATTCGACGGATCGGAGCGCTGGGATCGCCGTCGCCGGCCCTCATCGTGAGGTTCAGGGGGCGCAGGGGCCGCAACGAGGTTCGTCTGCCCACCCGCGGGTTGCGGCCGGCCCGCTACAGAATCACGCTCAGGGCCACCGACGCGGTGGGTAACGTGTCGAGCCCCGCCCGAACGGGCTTCCTCCGCAGGCGGGCCGGCTAAGCGGGCTCGCGTGCGACTGCGATCGGCGCGCGGGCACGTTCCGCAGGCCGGCCGTAGGTGGCTCTAGGCAGCAACCCGGCGCTGGTCGCGAGCCCGACGGAGAAATTGCCGATCTGCCAGCCGACGAGCGTGCCGACGAGGACATCGATCGGGAAGTGCGCGCCGAACAGCACCCGGGTCAGCCCGACCAGTACGACGTACACGACGAGCCCCGGGCGCAGCCGGGGACCGACTCTGGCGGCGACCGCCGCGAGAGCTCCGGTCACGACCATGTGGCCGGAGGGATAGGAGGCGAGCGCAGCCCAGGTTCGGTCATGGGAAAGCTGCACTCCGCCGCCGAGGATCTCCTCGGGCCGGGCACGCTCAACGAACAGCTTTACGAGCTCGAGCCCCGCGCCGGACAGGTACGCCCCCAGCAGCAGCGCCAGGGTCGTGCCCAGCACGTAACGGAGGCGCCAGTGTCGCAGCGCGGCCACGACGAGCACCGCGAGGCTGATCACCAGGTAGTTGCGGGTGTGCGGGTCAAACACCTGGTAGAGCAGCTCTGGCCCATCGCCGAGTCCGTTCACTGCCGAAAAGGCGGCACTGTCGAGCGGCTGGAGCGCGGGAAGTAGCGGCGCGACCGCAAGTGCGCCCAAGATCGGCAGCACCAGTCGCGGCCAGGAGCTGCGGAGGAAGGCGAATACTGCCCTCGCAGGTTCGAGGGCCGGCGAGGACTCGCGGGTCGGCTGGGGGGCGAGCAGCGCGCGGGCCACCCTGCGGGTGTCGACAAGCGGACGGAAGTGGCTTGGCTCTCCTTCGTAGAGCGTCGGGATCTCCACCGACTCGACGCGGTATCCGGCTGCCAGAAGAGCGCGAAGGTGGACGCTCTCCGCCTCGTAGCCGCCGGGCGGAGGCGGCGTGGCACGAAGTGCCTCCAGCCAGTAGAGGCGCATCCCGTTCTGGGAGTCCGGGACCCACCTGTGCGCCGAGACGAGCAATGCGAGGCTCGCCGCGCGGTTCGCAATCCGTCGCGCGAGCGGCATGCCGCCGCGGTCCCTGCGCGACCCGATCACCACGTCGGCGCTGCGCGCGGCGTCCAGGAACGCCGGAACGCGCCCGGGGTCGTGCTGGCCGTCCGAGTCCACGACCACGATCGCCTCGGGCGGACGCTCGTCGGCCATCAGGAGGGCCACGCCGGCGGCTATCGCGCTGCCCTTGCCGCCGTTGTCGGCCAAGCGCAGCAACCGGACCCGTTCGCGGTCCGCCAGAGAGCCGAGGCTCGTGGCGATCTCCACCGGCGAGCCGTCGTCCACGACCAGGATCTGATCCACGTGGGCGAGGAGCGCGGGGGTCACGTCGAAGACGCGCGTGGAGCCGTAGACGGGCACGATGCCGGCGACCGAGGCTGGCCGTGGCCGCCGCACGCGGTCGGCCTCGACGCCGCGGCGCGGGGCGAGCGCGAGCGGGATGAGCGCGAGCAGGGCGCTCGTCCCGAGCCAGAGCACCGCGCGGTAGGTTCCGGCCAGCTCCACGAACACGCCCGCCACAGGCAGCGCGACGCCGGCCGCGACCGCCCGGCCGGCGAAGAAGAGGCCGCTGTAGCCGCCGGCCTGCCCGGCGGGCACGAAACGGGCGAAGTAGGGGAAGCCGAGCGTCGTGACCATGCCGGCGCCGAGCGCGGCTGCCGCGAAGGGGGCCAGCGCGGCCATGAGCGTGGAGGCGAACGCGGCGCTGAGAAGCCCGACTCCCAAAAGTGCCGCGCCGACGAGCAGCAGCGAGTGCACGCGCTCGGGTGCCGCGCGCCCGGCCGCGAGTATCCCCACCGCCGTGATCGCGCCGAAGCCGAGCGGCAGCAGCCCCGCCGCCGCCACCGACAGGTCGAGCCCGTGGGTGGCGTACAGCACGAAGAAGGCCGGCAGCGCGGCATAAGAGAAGACCCAGAGCGTCTGAGCTATCAGCACCTCGCGTGCCCCCGGCCGCGCGAGCGCTGTGCGAAGCCGGGCGCTAGATCCTCGTGGTGGTGTCTGCTGAATGCGAGTGCCCAGACCGAGCCGTCTCGTCAAGAGAAGCGTCGGAAGCGCGGAGACGGCCACCACCGAAGCCACGAGCGCGAAGGCGAGCAGTGGCGCAGGCTCGATCAGCGCGCCGCCGATCGCTACCGCTATCACGGCACCCAACAGCGCCGCGATCTCCTGCGCTCCGGTGGCGCGCGGGCGGTCCGCATCCTCGAAGTCCTCGGCCACGAGCGCTCGGTGCGCGGTGGTGAGGGTGTTCAGGCCCGTATAGGCAAGCGCGGCGGAGAGGCCGAGCGCAAGGTAGGAGCTGGCCGTACCGAGCGCGATGGCCACGAGGCCGCCAATCGTGAGGGCCGAGCCGGCGGCCATGAACGGCAGGCGTCGCCCGAGCTCGCGCCCGTCACGGCGGTCGGACCAGAACCCGACGGCGAGCGGGACCGCGAACCCGGTGAGGGCGTTGACGGTCATGACCACGCCGATCAACGTCGGCGCATCGTCGATTCGCTCGAGCAGAAACGGCACGTAGGTCGTCGTCAACGCCCGGCCGGCGCCGGCGCCGACGGCCGCGAGCGAGAAGACGAGCAGAACGGCAAGGCCCCGAACGGCCGACGGGTCGTGCCCGGGCCTCCGGACCGACGGCTCCCGGACGGCGATGCCGCGCTCGGGAGCCAGCTGCTTCATGCCGCGATACCCGCGGGCGGAATCGCAAGATGTATGCGAGCGCGCTCGAGGCTCACCGCCGCCGTGGTCGTGCCGAGCTGCACGGAATCCGCGACCAGGGGCAGGCTTGCGGTCAGCTCGGCTCGCCGGGCCGTGATCAGATGCACGCCACTCCGCCCCACGTGACGGCCCCGGTAGGCCGCTGCGAGTTGTAGGAGCAGCTCTCGGCGGCCTCCGGCCTCGATCAGTATCGCCTCGAAGCGTCCGTCCGCCGGGTCGGTGCCGGGTGCCACCTCGAAGCCAAAGCCGAAGAACGGCAGGTTGGAGAGGAACAGCTGCGCGACGCCTCCCATATCGATCTCACGACCGTCCAGTCGCAGCTCGACCCGGTAGGGCGCGTAGCCCACAGCCGCGTTCCCGAGCGCGCGGAGGCCCTGCCGCAGATCGCTCGAGTTGGCGGCCGCGTAGCGTGTCCGCGCCTCCGCCTGGAAGCCGGCGCTTAGCGCCTCGAGGGCGAACAGCGAGCGCTCCGGGGTTTCGATGCGCAGCGCATCCAGCCCACGAGCCGGGGCGCGCGCCGCCAAGGCGACCGCCCGCGCGCGTTCCGTCGGGATACCCAGCGCGCGAGCGATGTTGTTCGCGCGCCCGGCGGGCACAAGGGCGAGCTCCGGAAGCTCTGGGAGCGGCGCATTCGCGGCGGCGTGCAGAGAGCCGTCGCCGCCGATGAGCACCACCCGGCGATCATCGGCCTCGGCTAGCAGCGCATGGAGCTCACCCTCGCTGTGCGTGACAACGGCATCGACCGGGCCGCCGCACTCGGCCAGATCCGCGGTCACTTGGTCCACCAGCAGCGGACGCCCCGAGGTGACACCGCTTGCCTGGCCGTTCACGACCACGAGGAACGCCCGGGCGCCGTCTCTAACGTCTCGGCGTGGTGGGTCAAGGGCCCGCTGCTGATTGCGGTGGGGTTGGGGGCGGATCTCTGGCGGCGCCGGCTGCCGCTCGCGTTCGCCGCCACCGGGGCGGCGGTGCCGTCGTCCTCGCTTGCGGTCGGTGCGCTCAAGGACCTCTTCGACCGCGCCCGGCCACCAGTTCAGGACGCGGGCCTTCGGACGCTGGTGCCGACGCCCGACAGTCCGTCGTTTCCCTCGGGGCACGCGGCCACCACGTTCGCGGCGGCCACGGCCATCGGCGTGCTCTGCCCGCGTCTGCGCTACCCCGCTCTCGCGCTGGCGTGTTCCGTCGGGCTCTCGCGCATGTATCTGCGGGTGCACTTCCCGCTCGACGTCGTGGCCGGCGCCGCCGTGTGGGGCACGCTGGGCCTCCTGTGCGGCCTGTGCGCTTCGCGGCTCTTCAGTGAGCCGGGCTGGACCAGCGTCGATCACGCTCTTTCCACCTTCCGCTTCGAAGATCGGCCGAGCGAGCTCACGCCTTCT
>DASUQG010000327.1:0-5417 GCA_036280695.1 Thermoleophilaceae bacterium | reverse complement strand
GGGCCGATCATCGAGGTGATGTCGATGTCATCGGGATCCCTCGTGCGCCTGGAGGGCACGATCGCGATGTCATCGAAGCCGTATGCGCGGCGACCCTTCTTGCCGCGGCCAATCTCAACTTCCATTGCAGGATCCTAGGTTCGCGGGCGGACGAAACCCGAGCCTACCAACGTCAGCCGACCGTCAGAGCAGGCGTCTCCAGCTGCTCCACGCGCACGTCCGGAACCAGCCGCTCGACCTCGCGCTGCTCCACCACGCCGGCGCCGAAATGCTGGGTCGACTCGGCTCCGCAGGCGACCGCGAAGCGCAGGCAGTCCTCCACGTCGCGGCCCCCGTAGCGCGCCGCGACGAAGCCCGCCAGGAAGGCGTCCCCGGAGCCCACCGACGAGACCGGCTCGAGCGGCTCGAGCGTGGCCCTGTAGAGGCAGCGCTCGCCGCCCTCGTTCAGCATCGCCAGGCAGCCGTCGGGCATGGTCATGATCGCCTCGCGCGCCCCCAGCTCCACCATCTCGCCCACCGCCGTGCGCCGGTCCTCCTCGTCGGAGAACTCGTGGCCGACGAGGCCCTCGGCCTCGAGCTCGTTCGGGCTCACGATGTCGGGGCCCTTGCGCGTGGCGATGCTCATCGGCTCGCCCTCGGAGTCGAGGACGGTGAGGACGTCGAGGCGCTTCATCTCTTCGATCAGCCGGCCGTAGAGGTCGGCGCTCACCCCGCGCGGCAGGCTGCCGGACACCACGCAGACCGCGGCGCCCTTCGCGAGGTAGAGCAGCTTGTCGACGAACAGCTCGAGCTCGACCTCCGTCACGTGCGGCCCGTGCTCGTTGATCTCCGTCTGCTCGCCGCTCGTTGGGTCCACGACCGCGGTCGAGGTGCGCGACTCCTCGCGGATGCGCACGAAGTCGTTGAGGATGCCCTCCTCGGTCAGGTGCTCCACGATCCGCGTGCCGGTCGGCCCGCCCGCCACGCCCGTGGCGATTACCGGCTGGCCGAGCGCGCGCAGCGCCCGCGCGACGTTCACGCCCTTGCCGCCGGCCATCGCGGTCTGCTCTACGGCACGGTGGCGGCGCCCGAGCCGGAAGTTGGGCACGGCCAGCGTCTTGTCGATGGCGGCGTTGAGTGTGACGGTGATGATCATCGGACGATCCGTATCCGAACGCTCAGCTTGAGCACGGCGAGGGTGGCGGCGACGAGGATGGCGACGACGAGAATCAAGGTCAAGGGAACCCCCAGCCACGATAGGAGCACCCGCAATGTCCCCGCCTCGGGGACCTCCTCGGCCGTGACCAGCGCCACGCGCCGTGCCGGCCTCCCATCGAGCAGCACCGTCACGGTACCGACTCGCACACCGGCTTCGAGTGGTCCCTCCACCTCGTCGGGCGCCTTCACGCGCCGCCGGATGTGCTCACCGTCGCGAATCGTGAGCACCGCGGCGCGCCGAGCCACGAGCCGGGCGGTGCTGTCGCGGTACCTGATGTCGGCCTGGGCGAGCATGCGCCGGGGGTCGAGCACGCGCACGCGGTGGAAGCGCGCGAGGCCCCAGCGCAGCAGCGCGAGCGTGTCCTGGTCGCGCCCGCCCTCGGTCGGCTCGCCGAGCACCACGCTGATCACCCGCACGCCGCCGGGACCGTTCGCGGCGCCGACGAGCACGTTGCCGGCGTCGGCCGTGTAGCCGGTCTTCACCCCGCTCACCCACGGGTAGCTGGCGACGAGGTCGTTGCGGTTCTCCACCACCCGCGGGCGCACGCCGGACTCGAGCTCCGCCTCGGGCATGTCGACGATCTGGGCGAAGCGCGGGTGGCGCAGCAGCACGCGCGTGAGGGTGGCCAGGTCGCGCGCCGAGGAATGGTTGCCGGGCTCGTCCAGCCCGATCGGGTTCGCGTAGCTCGTGTGCTCGAGGCCCAGCTCGGCTGCGCGGGCGTTCATGTCCTCGACGAAGGCCGCGCGTGAGCCGGAGACGCCCTCGGCGAGCGTCACCGCCGCGTCGTTCGCGCTCTCGAGCAACAGCGCCTCGAGCAGGTCGTGGACGGTCATCTGCTCGCCCGGGCGCAGGTTGATGCGCGACTCCGCCGGCATCGCGTTGTAGGCCGGGGCCGTGAAGACGTCGTCCGGCTTGGCCTGCTCGAGGGCCAGCAGGGCGGTCATCAGCTTGGTGGTGCTGGCGATCGAGCGCTCCGCGTCGGGCCGCTTGGCGAACATCACCGTGCCGTCGCGGGCGTCGACGACGATCGCTGCCTGGGCGTTCGGGACCCTCGGAGGACTCTCCGCGGCGCTGGCGGGGGCCGCGGCCGCAGCCAGGATGGCTGCAACGGCGACCGTGACACGGCCGGTCCTCACTCGCGCAGCTTGATCTTCTGGCCGGCGACCAGCCCCTGCGGGTCGAGGTCCGGGTTCAGTATCAGTAGCCGATCGACGCTGATGCCGTGCTCGGCCGCGATTCCGCTGAGTGTGTCGTTCGCCTTGATGGTGTAGGTCTTCGGCAACCGCTTCGCCGGCTTCGTGGTCGTCCGCTCCTTCGCGGCCGGGAGGTTGCTCGTGCTGGCGCTGTCGTCCGTGTCGTCGTCCCCCACGACACCGGAGCCGAGCACCATCACGGCTACGACCACGGAGAACGTGATCAGTGCCAGAGGCGCCAGCAGGCGGGCCAAGCTTGGTCTTCCGTGATCATGCATCTGTGCCGTACCCCTCATGCGGCACAGCTGAGAATAGGAGGGAAAGCGGCTCCTGGGGAGCGGCGGGCGGATCCGCCCGTGCTGGCTGGACGCTTCCGAGCCGGCGGCTAGAGCGTCCAGGCGGCCGCGCGCAGCTCCTCCGCCGCCTCAGCGGCCGCGGTGGCGGGGTCGCCTCCGCGCTCGGTGTGGGCGTTCACGATCGAGCGCGACGCTGTGACGAGCCCCGCCGCCGGATGCGGCGCGAATGCCGGGCCGAGGTCCTCCACGCGCCCGCCCTGGGCCCCCACCCCCGGCAGCAGGAAGACGGCGTGCGGCATCAGCTCGCGCAGCCGGCCGAGGTGCTCGGGCCGCGTGGCGCCCGTGACCGCGCCCACGGCCGACAGCCCGCAGTCCCCGAGCCGCTCACCACCGAGCTCGGCCACGAGCCGTGCGAGCCGCTCGTGGAGCGGCGGATCGCCCTCGTCCTGGATCTCGGCCGCTCCGGGGTTCGAGGTCCGGACGAGCACGAAGCAGCCGGCCCCGGCCTGCCCGGCGGCCTCGACCAGGGGCTCGAGCGCGTCACGCCCGAGCAGCGGGTTGGCGGTGAACGCGTCGGCTCCCAGCCCGGCGACGACGCCGAACGGGCCCGGCGTCTCGCCGACGAGCGCCTGCGCATACGCCGTCGCTGTGACCGGGACGTCGCCGCGCTTGCCGTCGGCCAGCACCATCAGTCCGTGGTCGTGCGCGATCGCGACGACCTGCTCCAGCGCCTCCCACCCGGGGGCGCCGAGCCGCTCGAAGCAGGCGAGCTGCGGCTTCACGGCCACGCAGGCGGGGCCGGCCGCGACGATCGCGGCCCGGCAGTGCTCGGTGACGGCCTCTGCCGTGAGCGCCCGCGCGAGATGCGAGGCGCCGGGATCGCCCCCGACCCGCTCCACGGCCTCCGGCCACAGCGCTGACGGGTCGGGGTCGAGCCCGAGGACGACGCGACTGCGGCGCTCATCCACGAGCGCCGCAAGCCGGTCGGCGAAATGCGGCGTCGAGCCCCCGGCAGTCAAGGACTCAGCCGCCAGCGGCGATCTCTACGCGCCGCTCTTGACCGCGCTCTTCAGCGAGGAGCCGGCGCTGAAGCGCGGCACCCTGCTGGCGGCGATCTGGATCTTCTCTCCGGTCTGCGGGTTCACGCCCTGACGGGCGCTGCGGTCTGCCACGGTGAACTTCCCGAAACCGGTGAAGTTGACCTCTCCGCCGCGGGCCAGGACTTCCTGCAGCGAGTCGAGAACGGCGTCCACGGCCTTCGCCGCCTCACCCTTCCCAAGCCCGCTCTTGTCCGCGACGCGGTCGACGAACTCATTCTTGGTCACGACTTTCCTCCTTGCCGGGGGCAACTGACCGGGCGCAACGTAACAATGCACCCGGACGAAAGCAGCCCGGATTCCGCTCCAGGAGCGGAAAGGGCCGCTTCTTCCGAGCCTTTCCGGTGCTCAGGAGCCCGAAACGGCCATTTCTGCGACCAGAATCGGGGCCGCCTTGACGCTGCCGCCGAACGGCACCCAGCGCAGCTCGGAGCCCACGGCCCGCACCGCTTTCAGCATGGAAACGAGGTCGCTGGCGATGGTCAGCTCGCGCACCGGAGCCGCGAGCTCACCCCCCTCGATGAGCCTTCCGGAGGCTCCCACGGAGAAGGTCCCGGACACCGGATTGACCCCCGAATGCAGGCCGGCCACGTCCGTGACGTAGAGCCCGTCGCCCGCCAGGCGCACCAGCCCCGCGAGCTCCTCCTCCCCCGGCTCGACCACCAGATTCGTCGTGCCGACCGAGGGCGGCGAGCGGTAGGAGCCGCGGCTCGCGTTGCCGGTGCTCGTGCGCCCGTCCTTGCGCGCCGTGCGCGAGTCGTAGAGGAAGCCGAGCAGCCGGCCGTCCTCGATCAGGCCGGTGCGGCGGGTCGGGACCCCCTCGCCGTCGAAGGGGGCGCTTCCGGGTCCCTCGCCGTCGGTGCCGTCGTCGGCGAACCGAAGCGCCGGGTCCGCCACCTCCTCCCCCTCGCGTCCGGCGAACAGCGAGCGGCCGCGCTGGACCGCCTCCGCCGACAGCATCGAGCCCACGAAGCCGATGAAGGAGGCGGCCACGAACGCGTCCAGCACCACCGGGCAGCGGCGGCTCTCCGGCTGGCGCGCGCCCACGAGCGCCAGCGCGCGGTCGGCGGCCTCGGCGCCGATCGCCTCTGGGTCGAGGGCCGAGGGGGCGCGCCCCATGCCGACCCCGAGCCCAGTCATCAGATCGGAGCCCTCGCCGGCGAACGCCGACGCGTAGGCCCAGGCCTGCGTCGCCCGGTACGACGCCGCGAACCCGCGCGAGTTTGCGAGCGCCACCGAGCTGTCGGCGTCCGAGTAGACCGCGTTCTCGACCTGCGTCACTCCCTCGCGTGCGCGGGCCGAGCGCTCGACCTCGAGCGCGAGCTCGACCACGCGCTCGGTGGGCCAGTCGGCCAGCTCCGGCGAGGCGAGGCCATCGACGTCGGACGTGCCGAGCTCGTCCGGCAGGCCCTCGTATTCGTCCTCGTCGGCAACCTCGGCGGCCTCGCGGGCCGCCCGGGCCAGCTCGGTCACGCCGGCGTCCGAGAGGTCCGTGCCGTAGGCGTAGCCGGAGCGGCTCCCCGCGAACGCGCGCACGCCGACGCCGCGCCCGCCCGCGTCGCTGAGGCTCTCGACCTCGCCCTCGTACACCCGCACGCGGCGGCTGGTGGACTCCTCGGCCCAGGCCTCGGCG
>DASUQG010000326.1:0-7793 GCA_036280695.1 Thermoleophilaceae bacterium | reverse complement strand
ACCGGCTGCACGCTGGTCCTGAAGGCACGGCCGAACGCGCCCTCCACGAGCCCGCCGAGCTTCGCCTCCAGGTTGCGCAACATGCTCATCTCGCCTCGCAGAGTAGTCCTAAGCCGTGGTTATACGCGGAGCACGCCAGGGTTCCGCTGGGCGCGCCATATGGCAGACGAGCACCACCAGCAGGGCCGCCGCGATACCCCCCGCCACAGCACCGCGCGGCTGGTCCAATGCCACGTCCGCGGCGAGTGCGTCGCCGAGCGCGATGTGCGCGGCCACGAGGCCGGCGGCGCACACGGCCGCGCCCATGAGGTCCACCGCCAGCCAGCGTCCGCGGACCACCAGGGGGAGCACCACGGCCACCGCGGCCCAGACCGCCACGGGCGCCAGTGCGGGCGTCGTGAGCAGCGGTTGAAGGGCGTCCGCCGCGGCCGCGGAGATCGACCCCTCCCAGTGGATCCGCGCCAGCGTGCCGTCCGGCGATCCGAACAGAAGCGCGCGGCCGGTGAGCGCCTCGCCGAGGACTACCCACCAGACGCCCGCCGCCGCGAGGCCCGCGCGCCGCGCGGGTGTGGGGGCAAGCGCCGCCACGCCCACGAAGGCGGGCGCGAGAGCGATCGTGCCGAGCAGCGGCGCCAGCACCGGCACCGACCACAGAAGTCCCGCACGCGGGAGCAGGAAGGGCACCGGCACCGCCGCGGCGGCGATCAGCAGGGCCGTCCCCTGGCGGTCGGCCTCGGGCGAGACGAGCCAGGCGCACAGCCCGATCACAGCGAGCATCCAGCCGATGCGCGGAAGCACGGCCGTCGCGACCGTCGCGATCGCGGCGGCGCCGAGTGCTGAGAACGAAGGCTCGGGGCCGAGCCCCTCGAGGCACGCGAAGACGAGCCCGCCCGCGGCGAGCCCTGCGGCCGCCCGCTGGCGAAGCATCGCACCGCGGTCCACCTCCTCCGAGCTGCGTTTCCAGAGCCTGCGCCGGCCCGTCACCGTGGGCAGGCCCACGCGCCGCAGCGTCGCAGGCTCCACGAGGCCGCCCTCGTCGCTCAGCTCGGACTCGGCCCTGTGCAGTTCGGCACGGAGCGTGGCGGGCGCGGGACGCCGGACCGGATCGATGTCCAGCGCCTGGTCGATGGCGTCGCAGAGCTCGAGCGGCAGGTCGCGCCGCAGCGCCGCGAGCGAGGGCAGCGGCCGGCCGAGGCGGCGCGCGGTGGCGGCCGGGCCCCCCGCGCGGACCGGGTTCGTGCCCGTCCACGCCTCGTAGAGCGTGAGCGCGAGCGAGTAGACGTCGCAGGCGGGCGTGACGCGCGCGCCGTCGGCCTGCTCGGGCGCCATGTACGCCAGCGTGCCCACGATGTCGCCGGTGCGCGTGAGCGGGTCGCCAGTCGCCACGTGGGCGACACCGAAGTCGGCCAGCTTCGCGAAGCCGGCGCCGGCTGCGGGCTCGGCGAGCACCATCACGTTCTGGGGCTTGACGTCGCGGTGGATCACACCGCGCGCGTGGGCGTGCTCGAGGGCTTCGCAGAGAGCGCTTCCTATGCGAGCCACGTCGCGATCCGCGATCGCGCCCGCGTGCACGAGCTCGGCGAGGGTTCGCCCCCGAACCAGTTCGGAGACCAGGTACACGTCGTGCTCGTCCGAGGCGAGCTCGTATATGGCCACGATGCCCGGGTGGTTCAGCCGCGCCGCGGCGCGCGCCTCGCGCTCGACCCGCTCACCGGCGCCGCCCTCGCGCGGAATCGCCTTGACGGCCACCTCGCGTTCGAGCTTCTCGTCCCAGGCCAACCAGACGACCCCGAACCCTCCCGCACCCAGACGGCGCTCGAGCCGGTAGCGACCCAGAATGGTTCGGCCATAGGCGTTGCCCGGCAGCCGTTGTGTAGGGTCCGATCCGCCCAAGGGCAGAGTGCGGGGCTCGTCCGTGAAGCCTGTTTCGGAACGTCTCATCCCAGTTTCGTGTTCGGGTTCCGGAGAGCGCGTCCTGCCCCCCGTTCATACTGCCACCGACTGAAGCGCCAGAGGCGCCCCCAGCGCTAGGAGCGATTCTGCTGTCCTTCCTCGACGAACCGGACGAGCCCGTACGCCGCCCGCGCCGCCGGCCACCGGGCGGTCCCACCACGGACCGCCAGACGCTGATGGTGCGGCGGACGATAGCCATCGGCGGCGGGCTCTTGCTCCTCGTCCTGCTCGTGCTCGGCTTCAGGGGCTGCCTGGACGCGCGCAAGGAGCGCGCGATGGAGGACTACGTGCGTGGCGCGAACGAGCTGCTCAAGCTTTCGGAGGCCGAGAGCAGCCAGCTGTTCGACATCCTCAGCGCGCCCAGCGACACGGACCAGACCGTCAACCGCCAGAACCAGGCCAACGCCCTGCGCGTGGACGCGGCCACGCTCTCCGACCGGGCCCGCGACCTCGACGCGCCGGATGAGCTGTCCGACGCCAACGATTACTTCATCGAGGCCCTCGACCTCCGCCGCGACGGCCTCGCCGAGGTGGCTGACCAGCTGCCAGGTGCACTGGCGCAGGAGGAGCGTCGCAACAGCACCGGCAGGATCGCGCAGATGATGCGTGTCTTCGTCGCCAGCGACGTGCTGCTCACGGCGCGCTTCGCCCCGAGCGCCGAGCAGGCCCTCGAGGAGGAGCAGGTCGACGCGACGATCAACAGGGACTCGCTCATCTTCGTCAAGGACATCGACTGGGTGAACCCGGACTTCGTCGCCGACCAGATCGCCGGCATCCGCGGGACCGACGGCGGCGCCGCTACCGCGGGCCTGCACGGGAACGGCCTGGTCTCGACATCGCTGGGCGGCGTGGCGCTCGCGCCGGGCGGGTCGGCCACAGTGCCGCTCACGTCCGACATCGCCTTCGACATCCAGGTCACGAACCAGGGCGACAGCACGGAGACGGACGTGCAGGTCCAGGTGACCGTCGGGCAGGGCGGAGACGCGATCGAGCTCGAGGAGACGATCCCAGAGATCGCCGCCGGCGAGCAGAAGGGCGTGACCATCCCGCTCTCCAAGCAGCCCCCGACCGGCCAGAACGTCCCCATCACCGTGAGCGTGAAGCCGGTGCCGGGGGAGGAGGTCACGGACAACAACGAGGCCGAGTTCACGGCCATCTTCACGCGCTGAGGCGGTTAGTACCCTGGCGGCGTGGACGACCTGAACTCCACACAGGGCATTGTTGCCCTGGCGGCCGCGGGGGTCGGGGCGATCGCCCTGGTGTGGGTGATCGTGCTCGCGCTGAAGCTGCGCCGGCTGCGGGCCGCGCAGCGCACGATCCTCGGGGGTGAGGAGACGGACCTGGCTGCCCACGCCGCGTCCCTCCAGGAGGCGTTCGTGCAGCTGCGCGACTGGGTGGAGGAGGTGGCCTCCGGCCTCGAGGGCCGGGTCGCCGGCGCCGAGCGTCGCATGGACGGGTCGATCGCCCACACGTCGGTGGTGCGCTACGACGCCATGAACGAGCTCTCGGGCCAGCAGTCGAGCACGGTCGCGCTCCTCGACGCTCGCCGCACGGGCGTCGTGATCTCCTCGATCCTGCACCGCGACCAGGCGCGCCTGTACGTGAAGCAGGTGCGCGAGGGCAATCCTGAATACGAGCTCTCACCCGAGGAGCAGCAGGCGGTCGACGAAGCGCTGGCGGGCACGCCCGCGGGCGCCTGATGCGCGTCGCTTACCTCGGCCCCGCGGGGACGCACAGCGAGGAGGCGCTGCGGGCCTCCGCACCGGTCGGCAGCGAGGAGATCCCGTACCCCACGATCTACGACGCGGTGATGGCCGTCCACGACGACACGGTCGACGCGGCGATCGTCCCGATCGAGAACGCGCTCGAGGGCAGCGTGGCCGTGACGCTCGACACGCTCGCACTCGAGGCGGTGGACGTGCGCATCGCCGCGGAGGTGGTGCACCCGATCCACCACTGCGCGATCGCCGCGGCCGAGTTGTCGCTGTCGCGCGTGGAGCGCGTGGTCTCCCATCCGCAGGCCACCGCCCAGTGCGCGCGCTTCCTCCGTGAGCACCTGCCCGACGCCGAGCACGTGAGCGCACCGTCCACCGCGGAGGCCGTGCTGTCTGTCTGCGAGTCGGGCGACTCACGCAGCGTGGCGCTCGGCTCGCGACTCGCGGCGGAGCTGTATGGCTGCCACGTGGTCGCCGAGAACGTCGAGGACCACCCGGACAACGCCACGCGCTTCGTATGGCTCGCGCGGGCGGACGCGGTGAGGGACCCGGTCGGCGACGTCAAGACGTCGATCGTCTTCTGGGGCGGCGGGGACCAGTCGCCAGGCTGGCTCGTGGGGCTGCTCGGGGAACTGTCGAGCCGCGGAGTGAACCTCACGCGGATCGAGTCACGCCCACGCAGAACGGGGCTCGGGCACTACATGTTCTTCGCCGATCTCGAGGGCGCGGCCGGCGCACCGCCCGTCAGCGAGGCGCTCGATGCGCTCGCCGGACACGTCGAGGAGCTCCGAGTACTCGGCTCTTACGGGGAGCCCCTCTGGCTAAACTGACCGGACCGTGGCAGTACGGGCGCACGTGTCCTACACAACCGAGCCGGGTGACATCGAACCAGGCCCTGTCCTCGCGCTGCCCAGGGCCGGCCGGCCTGAGCAGCGCAGTCCGTCCCCCGGCCGGGTGCTGGTGCTCAACGCGTCCTACGAGCCGATCAACGTCTGCACGGTCCGCCGCGCGGCGGTCCTGATCCTCAAGAACCGCGCCGAGGTCCTCGAGAAGGGCGACTGGGCCCTTCACGCCGAGAACCTCACCCTGCCCAGGCCCGTGGTGATCCGCCTGCTCACCTACGTGCGCATCCCGCGCGACGCGCACCGGCGCAAGATCACCCGCCGCGCGGTGTTCGCACGCGACCGCTGGACCTGCCAGTACTGCGGGCACGAGCGCGGGAACCTCACGGTCGACCACGTGATCCCGCGCTCGAAGGGCGGCGACTCCACCTGGGAGAACATCGTGACCTGCTGCGCCCCCTGCAACCGGCGCAAGGGCGACCGGCTTCCGCGCCAGGCGAACATGGTGCCGGCCCGCAGGCCGAAGGCGCCCAACCCGACGATCTTCATCCACGTGGCCACGTCCTCGATCCCGGCCGCGTGGGAGCAGTACCTGGTGGTGGCCGCCTGATGCAGGAGCCACCCCCCGGCGGCCCCCGGCCGCCGCGCCCGGGCGACGTGGCGCCCTACGTCGAGGACGAGCGGCCCGCCACGCTCGCGGACATCCGCAGCCTGCGGCGCTGGCTGGCCGTCGCGGCCATCTGGGCGGTCGCGGCCACCGCGCTGGCGGTGATCGCGCTGATCGAGGCGAACAAGGACGACAGCGCCGACCAAACGCGCGCCGCCGGCGAGCTCGGGCGCGTCCAGCAGCAGCTCAACTCGCGCCTGGACGACGTCGAGTCGCGCATCGACGAGCTACCGACCTCAGATGACGTCTCGAAGCTCGACGGCCGGCTGAAGAGCGTCGAGGACGGGCTCGACAAGAACACGAGCGCCACCGAGCGCCTCGGCGGCCGGGTCGACGATCTGGAGGGCCGGGTCGACGATCTCGAGTCGCGCGTCGAGGAGCTCGAGTCCTCCAGCGCTGACACCGAAACCACCCCCTGACCGAACGACTCCCGCGTCTGCTTCAATAGCCGGACCAGGGAAAGGAGGTGGTCCGAACTTGACTGACAGAATGCTTGGGACCCTGGAGGTGTCCGGCCGCTAGACGACCGGTGCTGGGCCCCGTCAAGCGGAGTCCAACCGAGACACCGTCGGCGAATCTGACCGGGAATGGTCCCTCCGGTCGCAGTAGAGCCGCCGATCATGTCCAGCAGAACTAAGGAAGGGGCGCCTCCCATGGGGCGCCCCTTCTGCTTTCCAGGAGCGTGGCGGTCCAGGCACTGAGGGATGACGTTCCGTCGCGACGACAAGTCGCCCCACCCCGTTGCCAAGGAGGGGGTCCCGCACCCCCACTATGAGGGTGTCGAGTGGCGAGTTTTGAATGCCACCGCCCTCACCACTGCAGCAGACGACTGAGCCGGGACAGGCGCTGGCGCTACTCGTCCGCGTCGTCGGAGTCCGGCTCGCCGTCGACGGCGTCGTCGGACTCGGTGTCCTCGGGCGCAACGACCTCAATGTCCGCCGCCTCGAGCTCGTCGAGCTCGTCCTGGACCTCGGCGGAGGTGTCCGCGGCGCTCTCCATGACGAGCGCCACGGCGCTCACCACGTCGTCGTCGCGCAGGTTCATCACGCGGACGCCCTGGGCCGGCCGGCCCTGCTTCGAGATGCCCTTGACGGACGTGCGCTGGACCATCCCGCTCTGGGAGATGAACACGAGGTCGTGGTGCTCGCGCACGATCAGCGCGCCGGCCACGCCGCCCTTCTTCTCCGTGAGGCCGATCGTCTTCACGCCCATGGCGCCGCGGCCCTTGACGGGGTAGTCCTCGATCGGCGTGCGCTTGCCGTAGCCGTTCTCCGTGACCACCAGCAGCTCGGTGTCGGGACGCACCACGTCCATCGCGAGCACGCGATTGTCGCCGCGTGAGACGTTCATCCCCTTCACGCCGCCCGTGTCGCGGCCCATCGACCGCACCTGGTCCTCGTTGAAGCGCGCCGCCTGACCCGAGCGCGACACCATGATGATGTCGTCGTCGCCGCCGGTCCGCCGCACGGCCACGAGCTCGTCGTCGTCGCGGATGTTGATGGCGATGATGCCGTCCGCCTTGATCGGCGTGTTGTAGGCCAGGAACTCCGTCTTCTTGATCTGGCCCTTCCTCGTGGCGAAGACGAGGTACTTCCCCTCCTTGAAGTCGCGCGTGGCCTGCACCGCCTGCACGCGCTCGCCCTCGCGGAGCGGCAGCACGTTCACGAGCGCGCGGCCCTTCGCGGTGCGCGACGCCTCCGGCAGCTCGTAGACCTTCTGGCGGTAGACCTTGCCGCGGTTCGTGAAGAACAACAGGTAGTCGTGCGTCGAACTCACGAATAGGTGCTCGATGTAGTCGTCGTCCTTCATGTCCATCCCGGTCACGCCGAGGCCGCCGCGCTTCTGCTGGCGGTAGGTGGCGAGCGGCAGGGTCTTGATGTAGCCCGAGTTCGTGATCGCGATGACCATCTGCTGGTCGGCGATCAGGTCCTCGATGTCGATCTCGTCCTCGGAGTGCGTGATCTCGGTGCGCCGCTCGTCGCCGTAGCGATCGCGGATCTCGAGCAGCTCCTCACGGATCAGCGCCATGACCTTGGCCTCGTCACCGAGGATGTCCCGCAGCCAGTTGATGCGCTCCACCACGTCGGCGTGCTCGGTCTTGATCTCGTTCGTCTGGAGCGCGGTGAGTCGCTGGAGGCGGAGGTCGAGGATCGCCTGCGCCTGGATTCGCGTGAGCTCGTAGCGCTCCATCAGGCCGTCGCGCGCGACGTCCGGGTCGCTCGAGCCGCGGATCAGCTCGATCACGTCGTCGATGTTCTCGATCGCGATGAGCAGGCCCTCGAGGATGTGGAGGCGGGCCTCCTTCTCGCGCAGCTCGTGCTTCGTGCGCCGCACGATGATGTCGGTCTGGTGATCGACGTAGTTCTTGACGATCGGCAGCAGGCCGAGCGTGCGCGGCACCCCGTCGACCAGGGCGACCATGTTCACGCCGAAAGTGGTCTGTAGCTGTGTGTGCTTGTAGAGCTTGTTGAGGACGACCTTCGGGATCGCGTCGCGCTTGAGCTCGATCACCAGCCGGATGCCCGACTTGTCTGACTCGTCGCGGAGGTCCGAGATCTCCTTGAGCCGGCCGTTCTGCACCTGCTCGACGATCTTCTGCATCAGCCCGCTGCCGTC
>DASUQG010000325.1:0-13565 GCA_036280695.1 Thermoleophilaceae bacterium | reverse complement strand
CGCCAAGTCGCAGGAGGACAGGCACGTGCTCGACGTGCTCTTCGACCGCTTCTTCTTCCGGGCGGTGGAGCGCGAGGCGATCGAGCAGGGGCTGCGCGAGGAGCGCTTCGAGGGCGGCGAGGAGATCGACCTGGAGGCGCTCCGCGAGCGCATCCGCGAGGCCATCCGGGCGGGGTCGGACGGCGAGATGCGCGACCTCGCGCGGCTCGCGATAGCCGCGTTCGGGCGCCAGGGCGAGGGCTCCGGCGTGATCGGGGTGGACGTCCAGCGCATCCGGCGCACGCTCGGGCTGAAGGGCGAGAAGCAGGGCGCGGAGCTGCCCGACCCGGACGCCGTGCCGCGCGACCGACTCCAGGAGTTCGAGCGCCACGTGCGCCGGGAGCTCGAGCGCCAGATGATCGAGCGGACGCAGTCGCTGCCGCCGGCGAAGCCGCTGCGCGAGCTGGACCGCTCGCTGCCCTCGAACCCCGCCCAGGACCTGTCGCAGGTGCATCGCACCGTGGCTCAGCTGAAGAAGCGGCTCGCGTCGCACGGGCGCGAGCACCGCGGCCGCCGGCGCTCGTGGCAGGTGGACGTGCGCCGCACGATGCGCGCCTCGCTCCAGACCGGCGGCGTGCCGCTCGACCTCAAGTACCGGCCGCGCCGCCCTCGGCGGCCGGAGCTGTACGTGCTCTGCGACGTGTCCACGAGCGTCACGAGCGCCAGCGTGTTCTTCCTGTCGGTGCTGCACGCGCTGCACGACCAGTTCCGCAAGCTGCGCTCGTTCGTATTCGTGGAGCGGATCTCGGAGGTCACGGACGTGTTCAGGCAAGAGCGCTCGTTCGCGGCGGTGTCGCGCCGGATCGCCACCGACGCGGGCGTGGCCGATGTCTCCGGCTACACCGACTACGGCCGCGTCTGGCTTGAGTTCCTCGACAAGGTCGTGGACGACCTCGATCCGCGCTCGACCGTGATTGTGCTCGGCGACGCCCGCACCAACGGCCGCGAGCCGCACGCTCAGGTATTCGGCCACGTGGCCGCGCGCGCGGGGCGCACGTTCTGGATCACCCCGGAGCCGCGGCTCTACTGGAACTACGGCGACTCGGTCATGTCGGCCTACGAGCCGTTCTGCGACGGCGTCTTCGAGTGCTGGACCACCAAGCAGCTCGAGGTCTTCGTGAACGCGATCGCAGAGCTGCGCGCGGTCGCCTAGATACACTGCGGGGAAACCAGGGGGGCTCGCGGGAAAGCGGGCTGAGATAGCGCCAAGTAGCCCGGCGCTGACCCTTCGAACCTGTGGGGTAATGCCCGCGGAGGGAGCGATGCAGACCAAGGCCGAGGCTCCCGCGACGGAGCCTCTTTCGTTGTCGGACGTGACGCGGCGGTACCGCAGGGTCACCGCCCTCGAGGGGATCGACCTATCCCTGCGCCTGGACGAGGTGCTGGCCGTGGTGGGGCCGTCGGGCTGCGGCAAGTCGACGCTGCTCGAGCTCGTGGCCGGCCTTCAGGAACCCGACGCGGGCAGCGTGACCGTGCTGGGCGCCACGGACGCAGTCGCGCGCCGGGCCGCCTGCGCCTTCATGCCGCAACGCGACCTCCTCCTCCCCTGGCGCGACGCGCTTGCCAACGCCGCGCTGGCGCTCGAGTGCCAGGGAGTGCCGCGCTCGGAGGCGCGCCGCCAGGCCGAGCCGCTGTTCGAGCGCTTCGGGCTCGCGGAGTTCGAGCGCGCGCGGCCGGCCGAGCTGTCCGGCGGCATGCGCCAGCGCGTGGCGTTCCTGCGCACGCTGCTGCCGGGCCGGCCGGTGTTGCTCCTGGACGAGCCCTTCGGCGGGCTCGACTCGCTCACGCGCTCGTCGATGCAGCGCTGGCTGGCCGGCGCCCTCGCCCAGGAGCCGCGCAAGGTGCTGCTCGTGACGCACGACGTGGAGGAGGCGATCGTCCTGGCCGACCGTATCGCCGTGCTGTCGCCGCGGCCGGGCCGGGTGGTGGCGGAGATCCAGGTCGAGCTCGCGCGCCCGCGGGACGTGACGAGCGCGGAGTTCGGCGACGTCAAGCGCCGCGTCCTGGAGGCGCTGGGCCTGTGAGGTACGCGCTCGCGGCACTACTGCTGGCGCTGTTCGTGCTCGCCTGGCAGGGCGTGGCCTCGCTCCACTCGGTCGACGACCTGACGCTGGCGTCGCCGGTCGAGACCTTCGACGCCCTGCGCGACGACTGGTCGCTGCTCTGGGACAACGCGCTGGTGACGCTCGTGGAGGTGCTGCTCGGGCTCGCGATAGCGACCGTGGCCGGCGTCGCCTTCGGCGTGGCGATGCACCTGTTCCGGCCGCTCCGCAACGCCGCCTACCCGCTGCTGGTGGCCTCGCAGGCGATCCCTGTTGTGGTGCTGGCGCCGCTGTTCGTGCTCGCGTTCGACTACGGCATCGGCCCCAAGCTCGCCATCGTGGCGCTGATCTGCTTCTTCCCGATCACGGTGAACCTGCTGGACGGGCTGCGCTCGGTCGAGCCCGAGCTCCTGAAGCTGATGCGCAGCATGGGTGCGTCGCGGCTGCGGACGCTGCGCTCGGTGGAGCTGCCGTCGGCGCTTCCGTTCCTGTTCAGCGGCCTGAAGGTGGCCGCGACCGTCTCGGTGATCGGTGCGGTCTTCGGCGAGTGGGCCGGGGCGGAGGAGGGCCTGGGCCGCCTGGTCCTGCTCGGCAACAATCAGCTCCAGACCCCGCGCGTGTACGCCGGGATCGTTCTCCTTACCCTGATGGCGGTGGCGCTGTTCGTGCTGGTGGTGCTGGCCGAGCGCGTCGCCTGTCCCTGGAACCGAAAGGAACAATCTGTATGAGGTGCCTCGCTGCGGCGATCTGCGTCGCCGTCGTGATCGCCGGGTGTGGCGAGAAGGAGGACGTGCTCGAGCCGTCCGGCTCCAAGAGCGTGGAGCTGATGCTCGACTACTTCCCGAACGCCGACCACGCCGGCATCTACGCCGCACAGGCGGGCGGGGACTTCGAGGAGGCCGGCCTCGACGTTGAGATCCGCCAGCCGCCCGACCCGGCCGCCCCGATCAAGCAGGTGGCCGCCGGACGCGTGGACCTGGCGATCTCGTACGAGCCCGAGGTGCTGCGGGCGCGCGACCAGGGGCTCAGTGTCGTGAGCGTCGCAGCGATCGTCCAGAAGCCGCTCACCTCGATCATCTCGCTGCCGAAGGCCAAGGTCCGCGACCCGGTTGACCTCGAGGGCAAGACCGTCGGGACGGCCGGGATCGACTACCAGCACGCCTACCTCCAGACGATCCTCCGCGAGGCCGGGGTGGCGCCTGGCTCGGTGAAGGAACTGGGCGTCGGATTCGGCCTCACCCCCGCCCTGCTCACCGGCAGGGTCGACGCGGTGCTCGGCGCCTTCTGGAACTACGAGGGCACGGACCTGAAGCTGCGCGGCAAGCGGCCGCAGATCATCCGCATCGAGGACGCCGGCGTGCCGACCTACAACGAGCTGGTCCTGGTGGCGAACGAGGACGCGCTCGAGCGCGACGGAGACAAGATCCGCGCCTTCATCGGCGCCGTCTCACGCGGCACGCGCGAGCTGCGCCGCAACCCCGACGCCGCCATCGACGGACTGCTCGACGCCAACCCCGACCTCGACGCCGAGCTCCAGCGCGCCGCCGTGGACGTGACGCTGCCGCTCTTCTTCCCACCCGACGACCAGCCGTTCGGCTGGCAGGACCCGCAGCAATGGGACGCCTTCTCGGCCTGGATGAAGGACAACGACCTGCTGAAACAGCCACCGGACCCGGCGGCGTCGTTCAACAACGAGCTGCTGCCCGGCGCCGGGCTGTAGGCGCCGGGCAGCGAGACGATCGGAGCGGCTCAGCCGCCCTCGGCGACGAAGGTGTTGTGGAAGGCCGCGATGCGCCAGTCGTCGCCCTGCTCGACGATCACCATCGTGAAGCGGGCGTTGTGGATGCCCTGCAGCGGCCCGCCCGGTACGTCTAGGGTCGCGCTCGCCACGGCCATGATGACCCCGGGGGCGAGCTCACGCCCTAGGTCGAGCCGGTAGCGGACGGTGCTGCCGGCGTAGATCGTGTCGAAGATCCCCTGGTGGCCACGGCCGATCTGAGCGCTGCCACGGTGGTGCTCGCCGCGCACGTTGACGAAGTCGCTCTCCTCGGCGAACAGGGCCCCGAAGGCCGCCCCGTCGGCGGCGTTCCACGCCTGCTCCAGCTTCTCGAGGACGGTGGTGGCCAGAGCGGTGTGGTTCTCGGTGGTTGTTGCGGTCGGCATCTCAGGCTCCATTTCGGTAGAGTGTGTGTCCAGTGTCTAGAACAGTTATAAACTAATTGGAACGCTTGTCAAGTGATGTCTGAGAGTTCACCCAGCCTGCGCGAGCGCAAGGCGCAGCTCACGAGGGACGAGATCCTGCGAGCCGCGCGCAGGCTGTTCGCCGAGCGCGGCTACGCGCGCACGAGCGTGCGCGACATCGCGCGGAGCGCCGGGGTGTCGGCGCAGACCGTCTACGACAGCGTCGGCTCGAAGCAGGCCCTGGTCTCGTCGCTCAACGACCTCATCGATACCGAGGCAGGGATCCCCGGCCTCGCCCGCGCGGCCGCCGAGTCCGATGACCCGCGTGAGCTGGCGGCAACGAACGCGCGCATCACGAGGTCGATCCTCGAGCACTGCAGCGACATCGTGCACGCCCTCGTCACGGGAGCCGCGGCCGAGCCAGAGCTAGCCGCCGTGCTGTCGGAGGGCCAGCGGCGCCATGTCGAGGGCGCGAGGCGGATCGTCGGCCTGCTGCGCCAGCGCGACGCCCTCGGCTCGATCGACCCGGACGAGGCCGTCGAGACCCTTGCGGTCGTCACCGACATCCGCTTCGCCCTCGCCCTGCAGGAGAGCTACGGCTGGTCGCTGGACCGCATCGAGAGTTGGATGGCCGCGACGAGCCGCACGCTGCTGCTGGATCAGCCGAGCTGAAGCCGGTGGATCCGCACGACGTCGCGGATCGTCGTCTCGACTCCCCAGCCGCGGCGTCGCCCCTCACCAAGGAACGCAGCGGCGGCCGGTCGGTCGGGGTCGGCCACCAAGGCCTCGGGTGCCAGGCGCGGCAGGAGCGAGAGCAGCGGGGCGACGCTCTGCCGCTCGTAGAGGACATCGGCGGCGAGCACGATGTCGAAGGGCGCTCGCGCGACGAGCTCCTCGGGCCCGGTCCAGTCGACCACCGCGGTCTCGACGCGCACGTCGTTCGCGTCTGCGTTGCGGGCGACGAGCTCGAGCGCCTCGGCGTCCGAGTCGGTTGCGAGCACCTCGGCGCCCGCGCGCGCTGCGGCGATGCTCGGCACTGCGAGGCCGCAGCCCAGCTCGACGACCCGCCGGCCACGCAGCTCCATGCCACCGAGCTCGCGAGCGAGCGCCACGCCGCTGCGCCAGAGGACCGCCCAGTACGGCGCGAGCGGCGCCCATTCGACCGCCCCGTCGTCGGGCAGCTCCGCGGCCTCGGTCGGCTGCAGGACGGTGAGCTCACCGCCCGGCAGCTCGACCGCGTGGCTGACGAGCTCGTCGGACTCCGCTATGAGCCGTTCTCGTCGAGGTCCAGCGACAGCGAGTTGATGCAGTAGCGCTGCCCATCGGGGCCGGGGCCGTCCGGGAAGACGTGCCCGAGGTGGCCGCCGCAGCGGGCGCAGGTCACCTCGGTGCGGATCATCCCGAGGCTGCGGTCCTCGTGGAGCTCCACCGCGTCGGCCACGGCCGGCTCCGTGAAGCTGGGCCAGCCGGTGCCGGAGTCGAACTTCGTGTCCGAGCTGAACAGCTCGTTCCCGCACGCCCCGCAGCGATAGATGCCGTCGGCCTTCGAGTGCGTGTACGCGCCCGTGAACGGCGGCTCGGTTCCCTTCTCACGCAGGATGTGGAAGCGGTCGGGCGAGAGCTCCTCGCGCCACTCCTGCTCGGTCTTCTCAAGCTTTTCGGTCATACCTCAAGACTACGCGGCGAAGAATGAAGGGGCGGGCTCACCAACCCGCCTCACGGCGCCTCCGAACGAGGGGGGTACCGCCATTCCCACTGCATACGAGCGCGAACCCACCTAACCCCCCACCCGCGAAGCTCGAGAGGGGACTTCTCGACCTCCACCTCTTCACCGCTGCCGTAAGCGCCGGCGCCGCCTTTTTTTCAGTGCCGCAGCTGAAGCGCGTAGCACCCCGCCAGCGCCGCGTACTCACCGTAGGGCGCGAAGAACTCGCGCACCTCGTCCTCGGTGGCACGCCGGCCGAGGCCGGCCGCCAGGCCGACGAACTTCAGGTAGGCCACGTCGAGGGCCGGTAGCTGATCGTCGCGGCCCTGGCCGGCCACGGCCAGCATCTCGAGCGTCCAGTTGCCGATGTTGGGGATCGCGCGGAGGCGCCTCCAGGCCGGCTCGTGCTGGCTCAGGTCGGCCCGGCCCGAGGCCACCTCGCGCGCCGCGCGCACGAGGGCGATCGAGCGCTTCGGGGCGAGCCCACACGCGTCGAGCTCGGCCGGCGAGCGGCCCGCGAGCCAGGCCGCCGAGGGCGGGGCGCGCAGCGTCCCGCATGCGCTGCAGCGCCCGTGACGGCGCACGATCGAGCGCTGGATCGCTGCCGCCCTGCCCGACTCGACCAGCTGCTCGCACACGGCCCAGGCGAGTGCCTCGAACGGCTCCGGCCGCCGGCGCGGCCGCACCCACGGCCTGCGGCGGATTACCGGCCCGATCAGCGGATCCCAGCGGAAGCGGCGCTGAAAGTCGCTCAAATCGTGATCGACGCCGAGGGCGAACCGCATCCGCTCGATGCCCTCCAGTGCGGCGTCCCTGGACCCGGCTTCGGCCCTGACACGAACAGCTCGGCCCGCCGCCCACGCCCGCACCACCACCTGCTCGTCCCCTATCCACAGTGCCCGCGTGAGCGCACCGTCGCGGGTGACCATCACCCCGTCCCGCCCGGCGCCCGGAAGGCGGTACGGGCCGACGGGAACCACGTCCTGCTCGACCGTGGCGGCTATCGGTCCTTCAGGAGGTGGATATCGACGAGGAACGAGCGCGAGGCGGCGATTTCGCTCTTCTTGCGACGCCCGAGCCGCAAAGCCACCGGCTTCGGGCGCCGCAGCACCCTGACCAGCACGAACGTCGCGATACCGAGCAGGAAGCCCCCGGTGGCGGCCGCCACCGCGGCCGGCAGCGATACCTCCACGCGCCGCTCGATCGGCCGCGGCTCGGCAAGCACAGGCAGTGGCCTGACCTCTGCCCCCTGCTCGGGGTCGGGAAGAGCCGCGTGATCGGGCACGAGCGCCAACGTATCAAAGGGTCCGCTCGTAGACCCTGTACTTCTTCACGATCTCGCCGCCCATGGCCTCCATGGCGCGGTTCATGGCCTTGTTGGTCTCGAGGATCCAGCCCATCTCACCCCACTTGACCCGGGTCACCTCGGCCATGTCGAAGTGCTCCGCGTACAACCCCGCTGCGACCCCCGTGTGCTGGTAGGCGGGCTTCACGCCGAGGAAGCCCACGCGACAGCGGTCGATGATCCTGCGCCGGTTCAGGTAGTGCCACCAGCCGCTCGGCAGCAGGCGCCCGTTCATCCGCTTCAGCACCTGGTTGATGTCGGGCACAGTGATCGCCATGCCCACCGTCTTGCCATCGGCGTCCTCGGCGATCATGAACCAGGGGCGGTCGAAGACGAGCTGGAGCTCCTGGGCGTAGGCGTCGAGGTCCTCCTTCGAGTACGGCACGAAGCCAAAGTTGCGCGACCAGGCCTCGTTGTAGATCTCCGCGAACGCGTCCAGCTCCCGGCGCAGCCGCCAGCGGCTCATCTTGCGGATCCGGATCCCGTGCTTCGGCTCGAGCTTCTCCGCGAGGTCCCAGATGATCGACATGACCTTGTCGCGCCCCGTGATGTGCAGCGACCACATGTAGGTGTCCACGGACTTCTCGAGCCCCGCCTCCTCGCAGAGGCGCTGGTAGTACGGCGGGTGCCAGGCCTGGCGGATCATCGGCTCGAACTCGAAGCCCTCGATCAGCACGCCGCTCTCGTCGTTCATCGTGAAGTCCATCGGGCCGACCATGCGGTCGCGCCCGCGCTCGCGCAGCCAGCCAGCAGCCGCATCGAGCAGCGCCCGCATCACCTCGATGTCGTCCTCCAGCTCGAGGAACCCGAACATCCCCCAGGCGTTGTCCTGGAACTCGTTGAAGGCGCGGTCGATCTGGGCGCTCACGCGGCCCACGACGCGCCCGTCGCGCCGGGCGAGGAACAGCTCCGCCTCGCCGTGCTTGAAGAACGGTCCCGTGCGTTTGTCGAGGAACAGCCGGCGCTCGATCCTGAGCGGGGGAATCCACTGCTCCGCAGTAGAGTGCAGCCGGAAAGGGAGCTCGATGAACTCGCGCACGTCCCTGCGCGAGGAGACGGGCGCTACCTCGACTGACACGGCGCGGGACTGTATATGCCTACGGCTATCGACCTATTCGAGAAGGCACGCAACCACGAGCGGCTGGAGCAGCTCCAGGCTGCTCGCGACCACGACCTTATGCCCTACTTCAGGGTGCTCGAGGGCCCGGCCGGGCCCGTGGTCGAGATGGAGGGCCACGAGCGCATCATGCTCGGGTCGAACAACTACCTCGGGCTCACCGGCGACGAGCGCGTGAAGGACGCTGCGCGGGATGCCCTCGAGCGGTTCGGCACCGGCCTCACCGGCTCTCGCTTCCTGAACGGCACGCTCTCGCTCCACCTGGAGCTCGAGCGCAAGCTGGCCGACTTCATGGGCACCGAAGACGCGCTCGTCTTCACGACCGGCTACCTGGCGAACACCGGCGCGATCGGCACGCTGCTCGGCCCAGGCGACACGGTGATCTGCGACTCCGGCGACCACGCCTCGATCCTCGACGCCGTGTCGATGTCGCGGGCGCGCATCCGCCCCTACCGCCACAACCGGCTCGACAAGCTCGAGACGATGCTCCAGCGCGCCGAGGGCGACGGCGGCGGCGTGCTGGTGGTCGTGGACGGCGTCTTCTCGATGGAGGGCGACATTGCGCCCGTGCCGGACATCGTCGCGCTCTGCCGCGAGCACGGCGCGCGCCTGATGATCGACGAAGCCCACGGCGTGGGCGTGCTGGGCACCCGCGGCGCCGGCGCCTGCGAGGCGATGGACGTCGAGGACGAGGTGGACCTGCGCATGGGCACCTTCTCCAAGTCGCTCGCCTCCTGCGGCGGCTTCATCGCGGGGCCCGCCGACGTGATCGACTTCCTGCGCGTCCAGTCGCGCTCGTTCATGTTCACGGCCGCCGCGGTACCCGCCGCGATCGGCGCAGCGCTGGGCGCGCTGGAGATCATCCGCTCGGACGAGGGTCCGCAGCTGATGGCGCGCGTCCTCGACAACGCGCGCTACCTGCACGACGGCCTGGCCGACCTCGGCTACCACGTGATGGAGCCGAACCGGATGCCGGACGGCTCCGATGTGATCACGCCGATCGTGCCCGTGCTGGTGGGCGACGACTGGAAGGCCGTGTTCCTCTGGAAGGCGCTCTACGACGCGGGCGTGTACGTGAACGTGGCGATCTACCCGGCCGTGCAGCGCGGCGGCGCGCTGCTGCGCACGAGCGTCATGGCCACGCACGAGCGCAAGCACCTCGACCGCGCCCTCGCGGTATTCGAGCGGGTGAAGGACCAGGTCGAGGGCATCGAGCCTCCGATCTGGGAGCCGCCGGCGTCGGCGCCCGAGGCGGGCGCCGACACCGTCGACTCCTGAAGCCGGAGCGCCGCTACTTGAGCAGGTGGCCCAGCATGCGTTCCATCAGGACGGCTCGGTTGCCGGCCCCGTTCACGCCCTCGAGGCCGAAACCGAACATCATCCCGAAGTCGGTCACCGTGACCGCGGCGTCCTCCGACGGGATCCGCTCGGACTGAATCCAGTCGTTGGTGTTGGTCGACGGCCCGATCGGGTGGGCGCCCGGGACACTCCAGCCGCCGAGGTCGCCGGGGCTCTCGAACGATGTCGACTGGACGGTGCTCCCGGCCGTGACCGTCGTGTCATCGATCATCACGCCCGGCACGGGCAGGAAGGCCCAGTCCGTCGCAAATACGATCGAGATCTCGACCTGCTTGCCGCGGTAGGCGCTCAGGTCGATCGACCAGTTCTTCCAGCCGCCCGAGTTGCCGCTCGCCGCGTGCCACGAGCCGGTGGTCCCCGTCGGGTCGCAGGTGTTGTCGTCGCCACCCTCCCCGTTCTCGTGGAACGTCTGGTAGTGCGCGAGGTGGTTGTGCAGCTCCGCGCCCCAGCCGGAGCCCTCGATGCAGCTGGCCCCGGTGTTCTGGCTCGTGTGGCCATTCTGGTCGGGCAGCGTTGTCCAGTCGTTCTGACCCACCGTGTGCGCCTCGACGAACACGAAGTCCCAGTCGAGCTCCGTGTTGTACGAGGTCCAGAACGACAGGTTGGCCGGCTGGGTTCCGGTGACCCCGGTCAGGTCCACCGTACGCGTCAGGCGCTTGTACCCCTCGTTCGCGAGCTGGGAGTACATGTACCTCGAGCCTGTGCGCGGGTCGAATGCCGCGCCGCCCTCGAGCAGCCAGTCGGCCGCCTGGTCGCTTGCGAACTGCGGGTAGTCCTGCTCCGGCAGGATGCTCGACGTCACGAGGTAGTTCCCCGTGCCGAAGCCGCCGCCGTCCTGGTTCTTGGCTGTGCCGGGACCGTTCAGCTCAAGCGTCAGCTCGTCGAGCGGGCCCCCATCCGTGCCCTGAACCGGGAAGACATTGCCGGACGCATCCAGCCCGCCGCCCTCGCTGCGCAGGTACGCCCCGAGGTAGTACTGGGCGAAGTCGTTCGACAGCGGCTGGCACTTGCCCTCGTCCGTCGTCTGGAGGTTTCCATCGCACTGACTCAGCGGGAACCCCTCCTGCGGGTACTCCACGAGGTCCCACTGGCGCCCGGCGTGATGGCCGGTGATCGCGACCCGTCCGCCCTCGTTGACGAAGTCACGCACCGACGTGATCGTCCGATGCGCCTCGAGGTCGGAGACCCCGGGCTGGTTCGGCGAGCGCGTGACGTTGTCGTTGCCGGTGTACCAGACGACCGCGTCATAGTGACTCAGCACCCCGAGCGGGTCTGGCGCCTTGCGTCCCATCGCGTCGTAGTCGTACACGTCGTGCGCGACGCCGTTCGCCGCCAGCGCGTCGGAGTAGTAGTTCAGGTAGTTCGGCTTCTTGTTCTGGGCGTACTCCGGGAACTGCGAGAACCCGGAGTAGTCCTCCACGGCGAGCACGAGCACGCGCGCCCCGGAGTCCGAGCGGACCGTGTACTTGAACGACCCGCTCGTCTTGCCCTTGTCCGGCGCGTGGAACCAGACCTCGACCTCGTCTCCGGGGCTCGTCCCGGTGACCTCGCCGCGCATGCGGTGGTACCAGTAGTCGCCCTCGTCGCCGTAGCGCACGCCGCCGCCCCACTCGCTCGTCGTCCCGGTCTGCGGCTCGCCGCCGTTGATCCGGTAGCGCAGCTGGATTGGACCCAGGTCGCGCCGGGCGTTCACCTGCACGACCTGCGGGTCCCCGTACGAGACGTTGAAGTCGTCGACGACGAAGTCCGGCGCCTCGTTGCCGAGGTGGCTCACCGGGCGCGACGGGTCCGGCGCGGTCCGCGCGAGGTCGAGCGCGAACTGCACGTGCCGCTCGAACTCGGCCTGGACGTCCTCCTCGACGTCCTGGAACACGAAACCGCTGCCCTCGTCCGCCGAGGTGCCCTCCGGGGTGAACGAGAGCGTCCGATCGACCGCGTACATGTGGTCGTTCGTGTCGCCGTTCGTGGTGTAAAGCTCGGCGCCCACGTCCGGGTCGAACGTCGGGATTGCGGGCTTCGCGTCATCGCCGGCGAGCGTCGTCATGATCGGCTCGTCCGCGTAGCGCGTGTCGACCTGCCACCCCGGCGGCCAGAGGAGCAGCAGGCCGTGGGTGTGGTCGTTCTTGTTGGCCGCGAAGTTCACGCGGTCCATCAGCGACATGAAGGCCTTTGTCTCGGGCTCGGACGCCGGTCCCGCGCCGCGGTATGTCTCCGACGCGATGTCCGTGTTCGAACCCTCGTCATCGTAGTTCCAGCGCGTGGTGAAGTTGCGGTTCAGGTCGACGCCGTCGACTGCAGTGATCTGTCCGTCGCCGTTGTTGTCGCGCAGGTTCTTGCGCCACAGGCGGTTCTCGGGCGTGAACGTGTAGTCGTACCCGTCCGGGTTCGCGACCAGGATGAACCACAGCTCGCGGGTGTTCACGAGCTGCGTGATCTCGCTGGACGAGACCGCGAACGGCTTACCGTCCGCCGAGACACCGTCGACCGGCTGGCCGTCGGTGCCGAGCGCCGTGCCGGTGCGACCGTAGTTGTCGACGAACAGACGCAGCGTCCGCCGCCCCGTCTCCCCAGCAAGCCACTCGCGCGCATGCTGGACCGACGAGTACAGGACCGCCGGCCGTGTGCCGTCCTTGGTGGACTTGGCGTCGTTCGTGACCTTCATCGCGTAGATCGGCACGCCGCGGACCGAGCGCCCGATCGTCATCAGCTTCGTGATCTTCGGATGGTTCTTGGCGATGTTCTCGAGCTGAGTCTTGATGTTCGCCGTGGGATTGCCGGCCGAGTCGGACACGGGAACGTCCGTGCGCGCGTAGGGGCGCCAGACCTGCCAACCGTCCGCGGCCTGCGCGGCTGCCGTGCGGCTGGCCGTCCGGCCGCGCCCGTCCCGGATCACAGTCGTCTCGATCCCGGCTCGGCGGAGCGTCCGAATCTGCGAGTCCGTGGCGACGATCTCGATTCCACCAGGGAGCTGTCCCTCGGTGATGTCGAAGCCGAAGCGCTTGAGCTCGCGAAGCTGCTTTGCCCCCCGCGCCTCGGCCTTGTAGGCGTTCAACCCGGTTCTGGCCACTGCAGGTGCGGCCAAGGCGAGCACGGCAAGCGCAGCGAGCGCGACTACGGCTCCGCGGAACTTCATCCCAGGTTCCTCCCGTCGGTACGTACGGCCTTACGGCTTCCTTACCCTGCGAGCGCGGCAACCTATACCTCTCGCGCGGTTAGCGTCCACCGGTCACCGGTAAACGCATATGTTGAGCTAGCTGGGAGCTTCGAAACCTCGTGCACGGGGACGGCCCCGCACCCGATCGGCGAGCGCCACGAGCCCGGGCGGGACCCTTCCGTCGGTGGACAGCCAGGAGCCCGCGAGGATCAGAAGCAGGCCGACCGCCACGCCGGTGGTCACGCTCTCGTCCAGGATCGCCACCCCGAGCGCCAGGGCCACCACCGGGTTCACGTAGGTGATCACCGTGGCCCGGCTGGGGCCGACCTCCGCGATCAGCCTGAAGAAGAACAGGAAGGCGAGCGCGGAGCAGACGAGCCCCAGCACGACGATCGACGCCAGCGCGTCGGCGGACGGCGTGGAGTCCGGCAGGTCGGCGAGCGCGAACGGCATCACGAGCAGCGTGGCTATGCCAAGAGATGCCGCCACGGGGCCGAGCGGGTCCACGTCCGAGAGGCGGCGCTTCACGATCATCGGGCCCACCGCGTAACAGAACGCCGCCAGCAGCACCGCGAACGAGCCGAGCAGCTCGTCGGTGTGCCCGCCCACGTCGATGCCCACCA
>DASUQG010000324.1:0-2544 GCA_036280695.1 Thermoleophilaceae bacterium | reverse complement strand
GCTGCGCCGCGCCCGCGTGCCGTTCGAGCGCGACGGGCTGCGGATCACGGTCGCCCAGGTGGACGAGCTCGAGCTCGACAGGGTGGTCGTGCCCGGCGACCCCTCGTCGGCGGCCTTCATCGTGGCCGCGGCCATCCTCGTGAGCGGCTCGCGCGTGGTTGTGAACGACGTGGGGCTGAACTGGACCCGCACCGGCTTCTACCGGATCGCGGAACGCATGGGGGCGGTGATCGTGGGCGAGCTCGAGGAACCCGGGACGGAGGCCGACGAGGAGCCCGTTGGCGAGCTGGACGTGGCGTCCGGATCGCTCGAGGGCACGGCGGTCGAGCCGGACGAGGTGCCGCTCGCCATCGACGAGCTGACGCTCGTGGCGCTGCTGGGCGCCCACGCCGAAGGCGAGACCGTGGTGCGGGGGGCGCAGGAGCTGCGCCTGAAGGAGTCGGACCGGATCGCGGGCGTCGTGGAGGGCCTGCGCGGCCTCGGCGCCGACATCGAGGCCACCACGGACGGCTTCGTGGTGCGCGGCGACGGCTCGCCGCTGCGCGGGGGAACCATCGACGCGAAGGGCGACCACCGCATGGCCATGCTCGGCGCTGTGGCGGGGCTCGCCTCCGTCGAAGGCGTCGAGGTGGTGGGGATGAACGCCGCGGCGGTGTCCTATCCGGACTTCGAGCAAGACCTCCGGGCGCTCGTGTAGCTTCTGCGCGCGCGTGTACGACTGGCTGCTCTTCCTCCACCTGCTCGCGGCGTTCATGCTTGCCGTGACCGTGGTCACCTACACCGCGGTGGCGCTGGGCGCGCCCGCCGAGGGGCGTGCGATGTTCGTGGCCGACCGCTGCTGGGACGTCGGCGGCCTCGGCACGCTCGTGCTCGGCATCTGGCTCGCGCTTTACCTCGACGAGTACGGCTTCTTCGACGGCTGGATCCTCGGAGCGATCGGGCTCTGGGTCATCGCGACCGGGCTGGGCCAGACCGTGCAGAGGCGCACGGCCACCGGTGAGACCGCGGCGGTCGCGACCATGCACTGGCTGCGCACGCTGACCGTGCTCGGGCTGCTGGTGCTGATGATCTGGAAGCCGGGCGCATGACCCTGCTCGCCGCGATCCGGCCGGACGACTGGAATTTCCCGCTGTTCCTGCACATCCTGGGCGCGATGGTCCTCGTGGGAGCGCTCGTGCTGGTGGTCACCTCGATCGCGGCCGACAACTTCCGGCTCGGCTTCCGCACGCTGCTGATCGCGGTGATCCCGAGCTGGATCGTCATGCGCGTGGCCGCGCAATGGATTGCCGACAAGGAGCACGTGGACGATCTCGACCCGGTCCCTGCCTGGGTCGACATCGGGTACAGCACCTCCGAGGGCAGCTTCCTGCTGTTGATCGCGGCCACCGTCTGCGCCGGCATCGCGGCGCGCCGGGCTCGCGGCGGCGGCCTCCGCACCGCGGTGCTCGTGCTCGTGGCGATCTCGCTCGTCGCATACGTGGTTGCGATCTGGGCGATGTCCACGAAGCCCTCCTGAGCCGCCGCGTAGCCTTCGCTCCATGGTGGTGGCCATCGACGGGCCCGCTGCTGCGGGCAAGAGCACGGTTGCGCGCGCTGCGGCGCGCGCGCTCGGTTTCACGTACCTGGACTCGGGCGCCATGTACCGGGCGGTCGGGCTGATGGCCCAGCGACACGGCGGCGCGGCCTCGGAGCGGGCCGAAGAGCTCGACATCCGGATCGGCGACCGCGTGCTCGTGAACGGCGAGGACGTGACCGAGGCGATCCGCACGCCCGAGGTATCCGAGGCGGCATCGAAGGTCGCCACGAACCCGGCGGTGCGCGAGGCGCTTGTGAAGAAGCAGCTCGAGCTGCTGTCGAGTGGCGACTGGGTTGCCGAGGGCCGCGACATCGGGACCGTCGTGGCTCCAGATGCCGCAGTGAAGGTGTTCCTCACCGCTTCACCGGAGGAGCGAGCCCGCCGCCGGGCGGAGGAGCTGGGCACTGACACGCAGACGGTCCTGAAGGACCAGGCTCTACGCGACGCCCAGGACATGGAGCGCGAGCACTCACCACTGATGGCCGCGCCGGGTGCGGTGCAGCTCGACACCAGCGGTCTCAGCGTCGACGAGGTGGTCGAGCGCATCGTCGAGCTGGTCGAGCGGGCGCGGCGATGAACCGCCCGACCGTGGCGGTGGTCGGCTATCCGAACGTCGGCAAGTCGACGCTCGTGAACCGATTGTCGGGCACGCGCGAGGCCGTGGTGCACGAGGACGCCGGCGTCACGCGCGACCGCAAGGAGATCGACGCCGACTGGAACGGTGTCGGCTTCACCCTCGTGGACACCGGCGGGGTCGACTTCGCGGGCGAGCACCAGATGGCCGAGGAGATCAAGCGCCAGGCGCTGCGCGCGCTCGAGGGCGCCGACCTTGCGCTGCTCGTGGTCGACGCCCGCGCGGGCCTGCGCCCCGGCGACGCAGAGCTGGCGCAGGAGCTGCGCGGCGGCGGGGTGCCCGTGATCGTGGCCGCCAACAAGGTGGACGACGCGCGCCAGACCGGGCTGGCATC
>DASUQG010000323.1:0-2942 GCA_036280695.1 Thermoleophilaceae bacterium | reverse complement strand
CCTGATCAACGGCGACGAGATCTTCCCCGCCTACCTCGGCGCCATCCGCGACGCCGAGGAGACCGTGAACCTCACCACCTACGCCTACTGGCGCGGCGACATCGCCACGGAGGTGGCCGACGTGCTCTGCGAGAAGGCGGGTGCGGGCGTGGAGTGCAACGTGATCCTCGACGCCGTCGGCGCGGCGCAGATGGACCGCAAGCTCGTCCACAAGATGCGCGACGCCGGCGTGCACGTGTGCTTCTTCCGGCCGCCCAAGCCGTACGCGGTGCGCCGCCTCCAGTACCGCAACCACCGCAAGCTGCTGATCGTGGACGGCATTACCGGGCTCACGGGCGGCGTCGGCATCGCGGAGGAGTGGACCGGGAACGCCCAGGATCCCGACCACTGGCGCGACACCCACGTGCGGGTGACCGGGCCGGTGGTGCGCGGCCTGCAGGGCGCCTTCGCCGAGAACTGGCTCGAGTGCACCGGCGACGTCCTCGCCGGCGACCGCTACCTGCCCTACATCGAGGCCATCGAGGACGGCGGCCCGATGCAGGTGATGAGGTCGAGCGCCACCGTCGGCGACTCGAACGCCGAGGCGCTCATCTACCTCGCGGTCGCGGCGGCCAAGCGCTCGATCGAGCTGACCTCTGCCTACTTCGTGCCGCGGCCCGCCTTCACGGAGGCGCTGGTGGAGGCCGCGGAGCGCGGCGTCCACATGCGCATCCTCGTCCCCGGCTCGCACATCGACAAGCAGTTCGTCCGCACGGCCGGCCGCGCCGCCTACGACCAGCTGATCGACGCCGGCATCGAGATCTACGAGTACTGCCCGACGATGCTGCACGCCAAGACGCTCACAGTGGACGAGATTTGGTCGTCGGTCGGCTCGGTGAACTTCGACAACCGCTCGTTCCAGCTACACGACGAGGTCACGCTCTGCGTGCAGAGCGAGCGCTTCGCCGGCCAGCTGCACGAGGTGTTCGAGAAGGATCTCGAGGCGTCCGAGCGGATCGAGCCGGCCGGGTGGCGGGACCGCCCGATCACACAGCGAGCTCGGGAGAACGTGACCAAGTACGCGCGGCGCGAGCTCTAGCCGTCCTCGGGTAAAGTCGCCGCGACCGACCTAGGAGGACCCGTTGGACGCAAGTCAGCTCAAGTCGATCCCCCTGTTCGCGGACGTGCCCGACGAGGAGCTCGGGCAGATCGCGACGTTCGCCCAGGAGGTGACCGTGGACGAGGGGCGCGAGCTGGTCCGCGAGGGCGACTTCTCCTACGAGTTCATGGCGATCGAGGAGGGCGAGGCGGAGGTCTCGCGCGACGGCCAGCACCTGGCCGACCTCGGCCCGGGCGACTTCTTCGGCGAGACGGGCCTGCTCGAGAAGACGCTCAGAAATGCCACGGTCAAGGCCAAGACGCCGATGCGCCTGGTCACGCTCACCGGCTGGGACCTGAAGCGGATGGAGCGCCACATCCCCGAGGCGATCGAGCGGGTGCGCGCCACGCTCGAAGAGCGCCGCCCGGACTGAGCCACGTGGCGGCGCGGATAGTCCTCTTCGGCGCCACCGGCTACACCGGCCGGCTCACGGCCGAGGCGATGGTCGAGCGTGGTCTGAAGCCGGTGCTCGCGGCGCGCAGCCAGGACAAGCTGGACGCGCTGGCGGAGGAGCTGGGCGGCGACCTCGAGACCGCGACGGCCGACGTGGGGGACCCACCCAGCGTCCGCGAGCTGGTGGAGAGCGGCGACGTGCTCGTCACGACCGTCGGTCCCTTCACGCGCTGGGGCGCACCGGCGGCCGCTGCGGCCACGACGGCAGGAGCGCACTACATCGACTCGACCGGCGAGCCGCCCTTCATCCGCGAGGTGTTCGAGCGCTACGGAGCCGCGGCCGAGCAGGTCGGCGTCGGGATGCTCACGGCCTTCGGTTACGACTGGGTGCCGGGCAACCTCGCCGGCGGCCTGGCGCTCGAGCGCGCCGGCGAGCTGGCCACGCGCGTGGATGTGGGCTACTTCATCACCGGCAGCGGCGCTTCGATGAGCGGAGGCACGAAGGCCTCGCTCGTGGGCGCGATCTCCGAGCCCGCGTTCGCGTACCGCGACGGGCGCGTGCAGACCGAGCGTGGCGCGAAGCGGGTGCGCAGCTTCCCGGTCGGCTCGAAGCAGCTGCAGGGCGTGTCGGTGGGCAGCTCCGAGCACTTCACCTTGCCGCGCGTGGCGCCGCGGCTTCGCGAGGTGAACGCGTACCTCGGCTGGTTCGGCCCCGCCTCGCGCGCGATGCAGGTGATGTCAGCGGGCACCTCCGTCGCGATGAAGGTGCCCGGCGTGGACAAGCTCTGGAGCGCGGTGGGCGAACGCTTCGTGCAGGGCTCCACCGGTGGCCCCGACGAGGCGGCGCGCTCGAAGAGCGGCTCGCACGTCGTGGCGATCGCGTATGACGCCGCCGGCCGCCCGCTGAGCGAGGTGCACGTGAGCGGCGTGGACGGCTACACCTTCACCGGGCGCATGCTCGCCTGGGGCGCGGACCGCGCGGCCGCCGGGGCCCTGAAGGGAACCGGCGCCCTCGGACCGGTGGACGCCTTCGGGCTCGACGAGCTAGTCAAGGGCGCTGCCGAGGCCGGCCTCTCGGAGCAGGGCGCAGGCGGGACGGCGCCCAGCGCCGACCGGGCGGCCGCCCCGACCGCCTGAAGGGCGGCATTGACGGCCCCACCTGACGCAAAGGCGGCCGGCCGGCGGCGGCTCGCGGTCCTCACCGGCGCGGCGGCACTGGCCCTGATCGCGGGTGTGGGCGTTGGCGCCGGAGCGGACGATGACGGAGACCGTGCGCCGGGTGGGCCCGCGGCAACGCAGGAGGCGCGCCGCGAGCAGGAGCAGCAGGCCGCCCTCCGCCAGGTGGATCGCCTCACGCTCCGCCAGCGCGTCGGGCAGGTCACGATCTCGAGCTTCTCCGGCACGGCGGCTC
>DASUQG010000322.1:0-6250 GCA_036280695.1 Thermoleophilaceae bacterium | reverse complement strand
CCTGCTCGGCGGCGACGAGGCGATGGCCCGCTCGCGCGTGCCGGCGATCGTCGCGGACGCCGCCCACGAGATCCTGAGCCGCGACCCGCGCTCGTGCACCGGAAACGTCTTCATCGACGACGAGGTCTTGGCCGAGGCGGGCATCACCGACCTGGACCAGTACGCGGGCACCCCGGACGCCGAGCTGGCGCTTGACATCTTCGTGAACGGCTGGCCCGAAGGCGCAGCCGCCCGCTAGCCGCGGCTCAGTCGATCACGAAGCCGACGATCACGCGCGTCACACGGCCGTTCTTCAAGAAGAACGCCGTGATCCGCTGGCCTGGAAGGCCCTCGCCGCGCTGGCAGATGCGGGTGCCCTCGAAGGTCTCGCAGCTGACGCCGGGTACGCGGTTCTTGACCGCTGACTCCGTGGAGCGAACACCGACGCCCCTGGCGGTGCGGTCGCCGAGCCCGGTGGTCTGCACGGCGGTCACGGTCTGCTGACCCTGGAAGGTCACGCGGATGCCGCCCGCGTAGCGGAAGACGGTGAAAGCACCGAACTCGTTCGTGCCGTTCCGCACCGTCTTGGGCGTGCCCAGCGCGGCGCGCACCTGCTTCTTCGTGTTGCCGAGCCTGGCGCCGGCGATGCCGCGGTCGAGCTGGATGAGCGCCGATGCTGAGGCCGGGACAAGGGCCCATGCGGCGATCAGGGCGGTGCTGAGTCCGAGAAGTCGCTTCATGGGCGCGAGCGTAGCCCGCTCGCCATGAACCCCACCCGTCCGGCGCAGCTATTGCACCGCTTGCCATCCTGGCAGCCTCCAAAAAGTTTCGCTCGATGTGTCGATTCTGCGTTGGCCCGTTCGACGCCTACGTAAAGACCCAAACCGAAGGAGACACAGATGCGAGTCATGGTGCTGGTTCCGGCCGACGAGAACAGCGAGAAGGGCGAGATGCCGGACGAGAAGCTGCTCACCGAGATGGGCAACTTCAACGAGGAGCTCGTCAAGGCCGGCGTGATGCTGGCGGGCGAGGGCCTCCATCCGAGCTCGAAGGCCGCGCGCGTGCGCTTCGACGGCGACAAGCGGACCGTGATCGACGGGCCGTTCACGGAGTCGAAGGAGCTCATCGCCGGCTACTGGCTGTGGCAGGTGCGTGACATGGACGAGGCGATCGAGTGGATCAAGCGCGCCCCGTTCGCCGGCGGGACCGAGATCGAGCTTCGGCCGGTCTTCGAGATGGAGGACTTCGGCGACGCGATGACGCCTGAGCTTCGCGAGCAGGAGCAGCGGCTGCGCGAGCAGACCGAGGGGCAGCAGTCGTAGCCACCGCGCGCGAGACGAACCGAGCGATCGAGACGGTCTGGCGGATCGAGTCCGCAAGGCTGATTGCCGGTCTCACCCGGATCGTGCGCGACGTGGGCCTCGCCGAGGAGCTGTCGCAGGACGCCCTCGTCGCGGCGCTAGAGCAGTGGCCCGAGTCGGGCGTGCCGGACAACCCGGGCGCCTGGCTCATGGCCACGGCGAAGCATCGTGCGATCGACACGCTGCGGCGAGGCGCGACGCTCGAGCGCAAGCAGGAGGAGCTGGCACGCGAGATCGAGCTCCAGCTCGGTAGCGCGGAGCGGGACATCGACGCCGAGCTTGACGACCACGTGGGCGACGACCTTCTGCGGCTGATCTTCATGGCCTGCCACCCGGTGCTCTCGACGCAGGCCCGTGCCGCGCTCACCCTGCGCCTGCTTGGAGGGCTGACCACCGAGGAGATCGCGCGGGCGTTCCTCGTGCCCGAGCCGACGGTGGCGCAGCGGATCGTGCGCGCGAAGCGCACCCTGGCCGAGGCACGCATCGCCTTCGAGGACCCGGCCCGGGAGGAGCTCGCCGAGCGCCTCTCCTCCGTGCTCGAGGTGATCTACCTGATCTTCAATGAGGGCTACTCGGCCACCGCGGGTGACGACTGGCTGCGGCCCGCGCTCTGCGAGGAGGCGCTACGCCTCGGCCGCATCCTCGCCGGGCTCGCTCCGGACGAGCCGGAGGTGCACGGCCTGGTGGCCCTGATGGAGATCCAGGCGTCGCGCTCGCGTGCGCGACTCGGCCCGGCGGGCGAACCGGTGCTACTTGTCGACCAGGACCGGGCGCGCTGGGACCACGTCCTGGTCCGCCGCGGCCTGGCCGCCCTGGAACGCGCGGAGCAGCTCGGCGGCTCGCTCGGCCCCTACACCCTCCAGGCCGCAATCGCGGCGTGCCACGCGCGCGCCCGCAGCGTGGAGGAGACGGACTGGGTGCGGATCGTGGCGCTCTACGACGGCCTGTACCAGTTGAGCGGGTCACCGGTGGTCGAGCTCAACCGGGCCGTGGCGGTGGGGATGGCCTTCGGCCCGGCCGCCGGCCTCGAGCTCGTGGACGAGCTCGTCGTGGAGGGATCGCTCTCGGGCTACCACCTGCTCTCGAGCGTGCGCGGCGACCTGCTTGCCCGGCTCGGGCGCACCGACGAGGCCCGCGCCGAGCTCGAGCTGGCGGCCTCGATGACGCGCAACACCCGCGAGCGGCAGCTGCTGCTCGAGCGCGCGGCGAGGCTCACGTAGCTCGAACGGCTACGGCACGCTGGTGGTGCGCTCGCAGCGGACGGCGCCGTCAGCGCCGCTCGCGCCATGGCAACGGTCGGCGTCCCCAGGCGGATCGGGCAGCGGCGGGTTCGGGAACGGGTCGTTGTCGCCGTCCATGAAGTCGTCACCCGGACCGCCGTTCAGCAGGTCGTTCGCCAGGTTGCCCTGCAGGAAGTCGTCGCCCCGGCCGCCATGGAGGGAGTCCCGGAGCGGACCGCCGAAGAGCTCATCGTCGCCGCTGCCGCCGGACACCTTGTCGCGACCACCCATGCCGGCTGCGAAGTCGGACCCCGCACCGCCGGACATGTGGTCGTCCCCACTCTCGCCGATCATCTCGTCGTCGCCGCGGCCACCCATCATCAGATCGTCGCCCCCCGGCGCAGCCGGCCCGGCGAACGCGCCCTCGTCGCCGCCCATCAGGTCGTCGCCGTCGCCGCCCGAGATGTGGTCATCCCCGAGGCCACCGCAGACGATGTCGTTCCCGCCCAGGGCGAAGATCCGGTCATCTCCGGCACTTCCGACGATCACATCCGGCCCGTCGGTCCCACGGATCACGCCGGAGCCAGTGATAGTGGCCGGCTCTCCTGCACAGGTCGCCGGCGGCTCCTGCGCGACACCGGACGGCGCGAACACCGCCGTCGCGAGGCAGATTGACGAGGCGAGGACGATCCAGTTCCGCGGTGCCATACCTGGTGCATATCCGGGGAGTAGTCGATGCAAACGCTGTGCACCGCCCGGATTGACATAGATCGTCACGCGATATATCGTGTGCCGCAGTATGGAACTGCGGCCGGCCAGCTACTTCGTGCTCGCGTCGCTGCTGGACGGTCCGCTCCACGGCTACGCGATCTCCGCCCGCGCGGCCGAGCTCTCCGAGGGTGAGGTCCGGCTCACGGCCGGCACTCTCTACGGCGCGCTCGATCGCATGGCGGCGCGCGGGCTCGTGGAGATCGACCGCGAGGAGACCGTCGACGGGCGACTGCGACGCTACTACCGGCTCACCGGCGGCGGGCGCGAAGCGGTCGTCGAGGAGGCCGATCGTCTGGCATCCGCCGCGCGGGTCGTCCACGCGAGGGGTCAGCGGCCGCGGGCAGCGAAGGGCCTCGCGTGAGCGCTCGGGGTCGCCGTCGCCTGACCGAGTTCCTGACCGGGGTCGCGTCGCTCACGTTTCCGAGGGCTCGCCGCGCCGACGGCCGCGTGGTGCGCGACTGCGCACGCGACGCGGTCGATGCTTCCGGCCTGCGGGCGCTCCCCCGCGAGTGCCTCTCGCTCGCGCTCGCGGGACTGCGGAGGCGGCCACGCGAGGCGGTACTCGAGCTCCGGAGCGCTCCGTGGAGGGAGGCGCTCAACGTCCTGACGCTGCCGCTCGCCGCGACCCTCCTCGTCGTGTGGATCTTCGGATTCGTCCCGCGCTACGACCACTGGCCGCTCGGCGCGGGCTGGGCGATGCTGCTGGGCGGCTCGCTGCTCGCGATCGTCGGCGCGGCGCTTCGGCACCGATGGCTGACGGCCGTGGGCGCCGCGGCGATGCTCGTGGCGGCCGCGGCGCCGTATCTCGGCTACGGGACGGACGTGGCCATCGCGCACACGCCGAGCTTCTATCGCGGCTGGAGCGTCGACATCGGCGCTGCGTCGCTCCTTCCCACGCTGCTGCTGATCGTGGCCGCGCTGAGTCTCCCGCCGCGCCCGCGCCCCTCCGCGCGGGCGGTGACCGTTCGCTTGGCGGTTGCGCTGGTTCCCACAGTGATCGCGCTCGTGCACCTGCTTCCGGCACCCGAACCCAAGCCGACCCGCATGCTGGTGTACGACGCCGTGCCAGGCGCCGGCCGCACGGTCGACGTCGTCGGCCCCACGGTCGTCGTCGGCCCGCCCTACCCCATGCCGTGGATCCCTTCCTCGCGCACTCTGATCGCTGCCCTCGGGATCGCCCTCGCGGTGGCGCTCGTGGTCACGTGGCGGCGCATTCGCACTCACCCGGCACACGCGCTCGCCACCGGACTGGTCCTCACGAGCCTCGCGTATCCGCTGGTCTGGGTGGCGATCCGCTGGGAGCAGATCCCGACCCCCTACTGGCTCTACAACGGCGCCTACCCGCTGCTGCTCGCCGCCGCCCCGCTGCTCCTCGCCCTGACGCTGATGCGCCGGGCGGGTCGTGCGGCGATTCCTTAGCCCCTGCCCCTTAAGGTACGGCGAGCTCCGATGCGCACGCACGGCGAGACACCCGAGCACGTCGACGTCCTGATCGTCGGCGCCGGCCTCTCCGGCATCGGCGCGGCCTGTCACCTGCGGGCGCGCTGCCCCGGCAAGACGTTCGCGCTCCTCGAGGCGCGCGACGCCGTCGGCGGCACCTGGGACCTGTTCCGCTACCCGGGCATCCGCTCCGACTCGGACATGTTCACGCTCGGCTACACGTTCAAGCCTTGGGAGGAGGCCGAAGCGATTGCGGACGGGCCCGCGATCCGCACCTACATCCGCGCGACCGCGCGCGAGCACGGGGTCGACCAGAGGATCCGCTTCCACCACCGGGCCGTCGCCGCCGAGTGGTCCACCGAGGAGGTGCGCTGGACTGTCGAGGTCGAGCGCACGGATACGCAGGAGCGGTTCCACATGACCTGCGGGTTCCTATTCACGTGCACCGGCTACTACCGCTACGACGAGGGCTACACCCCTCACTTCGAGGGCCGCGAGCGCTTCAGGGGCCAGATCGTGCATCCCCAGCACTGGCCCGACGAGCTCGACTACGCCGGGAAGCGCGTGGTGGTGATCGGCAGCGGAGCCACGGCGGTCACGCTCGTGCCCGCGATGGCCGAAGACGCCGCGCACGTGACGATGGTCCAGCGCTCCCCTAGCTACGTGGTCTCCCTGCCGGGAACCGACCCGCTCGCCCGCCTTCTTCGCCGGCTCCTGCCCACGAGGTGGGCCTATCCGATCGTGCGCTGGAAGAACGTGCTGCTCACCACCGGCTTCTTCCTTGCCTGCCGGCGCTGGCCGGAGCAGATGAAGAGGCTGATCCGGAGCGGCGTGATCAAGCGCCTCCCGGCCGGCTACGACGTCGACACGCACTTCGCGCCGCACTACCAGCCCTGGGACCAGCGCCTCTGCCTCGTCCCCGACGGCGACCTCTTCGAGTCGATCAGCGCGGGCAAGGCGTCGATCGTTACCGACAGGATCGAGACCTTCACCGAGAGCGGGCTCAGGCTCGAGTCGGGCACCGAGCTCGAGGCCGACGTGATCATCACCGCCACCGGGCTCAACATGCTGCTGCTCGGAGGCATGCAGGTGGCGGTCGACGGACGCAACATCGAGTTCTCCGAGACGGTCGGCTACAAGGGAATGATGTTCACGGGCGTGCCGAACCTGGCGGTGGCGCTCGGCTACACGAACGCGTCGTGGACGCTCAAGTGCGACCTGGTCGCCCAGTACGTCTGCCGCCTGCTGAACCACATGGACGCGGAGGGCTACCGCCAGTGCACGCCGCGCGCGCCCGACTCCTCGGTGGCCACGGAGCCCTTCCTCGACCTGGCCTCCGGCTACGTGCTGCGCTCGATCCACACCCTGCCGAAACAGGGCAGCCGCGCCCCCTGGCGGCTCCACCAGAACTACGCCAAGGACGTGCTGATGATGCGCCGCGGCCCGATCGAGGACGAGGGCATCGAGTTCTCGAACCCG
>DASUQG010000321.1:0-2180 GCA_036280695.1 Thermoleophilaceae bacterium | reverse complement strand
CGCCCCCGGGTGGTCACGAGCGCGAGCACGGTGTCGGGCCGCGTCTGCTGCAGCGTCCAGTCCGTGGTCGGATCGTCCCACTGGTCGTTCCAGTCGTGGAAGAACTCGATGACCGCGTGAGGCCCGCGCCGAACCGCGCCGTCCGGATGCCCAGGGACCACCCACTCGAAGTTCTCGGGCAGGTCGCGCAGCGCGGACTCGAGGTCGTTCTCGCGCCAGGCGAGCTCGTACATGCGGTCGAGCTGCTCGATCACGCGAGTCCCGCCGCGCGCCGCGCGTCCTCGGCTTGGGTGAAGAACTCCATGCGCACAGGCACGCGTTCCCGGAAGCTCCAGACCTGGGCGAAGTGCAACTCCACCGGCACGCCGCTCGCCCGTCCACGCCCGCGCATGTCCACGACCGCGAGCACCGTGTCCGGGCTGGCCTGCTCGAGCTCCCAGTCGACGCGGAGGTCCTCCCACTGGTCGATCCAGTCCCGGAAGAAGTCGAGCGTCTCCTCGGGACCGCGGGCGGCCTGGCTGCCCGGGAAGCCGGGAACGAGCCACTCGAAGTCCTGCGGCAGGTCGGCCAGCGCGCCCTCGAGGTCGTTCTCGCGCCACACACGGGTTAACAGAAGCTCGAGCTGCTCGATCACGCGAGTCCCGCCGCGCGCCGCGCGTCGTCGAGGTCGTTGAACATCTCCATGCGCACCGCGCGCCCGTCGCGGAACGTCCAGAGCTGGAAGAAGTGCATCTCGGCGGGCACCCCGCTGCCTCTCCCGCGCCCGCTCATCTGGATGGTCGCGAGCGCGGCCTCGGGGCCGGCCGCCTCGAGCTCCCAATCGATCTCGAGGTCCTCCCACGGCTCGACCCATTCGTGGAAGAACTCGATCACGCTCTCGGGTCCGTGCCGTACGGCGCCCTCGGGATGGTCCGGCACGACCCACTCGAAGTCGTCCTCGAGTCCGCGGAGGGCGTCCTCCACGCGGCCCTCGCGCCACATCATCGTGTAGCCGCGATCGAGGAGGCGTGTTATTCCGCTCATGCCGGGATCGGGTCGAGCTCGGACCCGAAGCGTGTCACGACCGCCTCGCGCAGGAGCGCGTGCTCCGGCTGCTGGAGGCGCGGGTCCTCGATCAGGATTGCGTCGGCGCGGTCGCGCGCCCGCACGAGCAGCTCCACGTCCTCGGGCAGGCGCGCCACCTTGAACTCGGGCAGGCCGTGCTGGCGCGTGCCGAGCACGTCGCCGGCGCCGCGCAGCTCGAGGTCCACCTCGGCGAGCCTGAAGCCGTCGCGCTCGCGGGCGATGGCCTGGAGCCGCGGCAGCGTCGGGTCGCCGAAGACGATGCAGAGCGAGGGGTGCTCCCCCCTCCCCACTCGCCCTCGCAGCTGATGCAGCTGCGAGAGGCCGTAGCGCTCCGCCGCCTCGATCAGCATCACCGTGGCGTTGGGCACGTCGATGCCGACCTCGATCACGCTGGTGGCCACGAGAACGTCGGCCTCGCCGTTCGCGAACGCCTCCATCGCGGCGGCCTTCTGCTTGGACGGCATCTGGCCGTGGATCAGCTCCACCCGGAGGTCCGCGAACTCCGTCGTGCGCAGTCGCTCGAACTCCGCCGTGGCCGCCTTCGCCTGGAGCGCCTCGGACTTCTCGACGAGCGGGCAGACCACGAAGCACTGCCGCCCGGCCGCGATCTCCTCGCGGATGCGCTCGTAGGCGCGGGCCCGTGCGCGGGCGCCGTCGACGACGTGGGTCTCCACCGGCTGCCGACCCACAGGCAGCTCCCGCAGCACGGTCGCGTCGAGGTCCCCGTACGCGGTGAGCGAGAGCGTGCGCGGGATAGGCGTGGCCGTCATGTGGAGGGCGTGCGGGACCAGGTCCTCGGGCGCCTTGGCGTCGAGCGCCGCGCGCTGGCGCACGCCGAAGCGGTGCTGCTCGTCAACCACGACCACGGCGAGGTCGCGGAACTCCACCGCCTCCTCGATCAGCGCGTGCGTGCCCACCACGAGCTGGAGCTGCCCGCTCGCGAGCCGGTCGAGCAGCTCGCGGCGCCGGGCCGCGCTGGTGGAGCCGGTGAGGAGCTCCACGGGCAGCGCGCCGCCGAGCAGCGAGTCGAGTGTGCGGTGGTGCTGCTCGGCGAGCGTCTCCGTGGGAGCCATCAGAGCGGCCTGCGCGCCGTTCTCGACCGCGCGCAGCATCGC
>DASUQG010000320.1:0-13072 GCA_036280695.1 Thermoleophilaceae bacterium | reverse complement strand
GGTCAGCGCGACCCGCCGCACCATGAACTGCCCGAACGCCTCGGAGGCGTCCGACTCGAACACTCGAGTCATTAACTCCCTGAGCTCGGTGGGACCTGGCTTGTTGCTCTCGCTCATGGCTGGGGCTCCGTCCGTTCGAGTCCGTGCCAATCATCCCACGCCACGGGCAGCGAGGGCTAGGGGCTGAAGAGCGCTCGGGCGGCGTGCCGCGATGGCAACTCTCGGTTTAGGAGTGGCAGCACACTGAGCGGTCTGCGAGACAGCCTCCGTGAGACTGCTGTCGTTTGACCGTCTAGCCGCACCGTGAGTTGGGTCGCCGCGCCCTACTCCACAAGCCTCACCTCCAGTCCGCCGGCCGCCACCTCTCCGGCCCCGCCGAGCAGACCCAGGATCCTCGCGACGTAGGCGCGCGTCTCCGGGAAGGCCGGGATGCAGCCGCAGGCCGCGACCGCACCCGGCCCGGCGTTGTAGGCGGCGAGCGCGAGCGGCACCGAGCCGAAGCGGCCGAGCAGATCGCGCATCAGGCGGGCCTGGGCGTTGATCGCCGCCTCGGGGTCGAACGGGTCGAGCAACCCCATCGCCTCGGCCGTGCCCGGCATGAACTGGGCGATGCCCTCGGCACCGGCCGGCGAGCGCGCGAACGGGTTGAAGTTCGATTCCGCGTAGAGCTGCGCCGCGAGCAGCTGCGCCGACACGCTCCATCGCTGCGCCGCCCGGATGATCAGCGGCGCGAACCTGGCCGGCACGAACGACTGGACCGCGCGGGTGGCGCTGCCGTCGCCGCCGCGCGTGCCGAAGCCCACCGACGAGCTGCCCGGGTTGCGGGTGTACCCAAAGTGCCATGGCTCCCAGCTGTAGCGCCGGAGGAAGCCGAACCGGGTGGCGTTGGCCGCGAGCCACGGGTAGGCGCCCGGCGGTCCGAGGTCGAGCTCGGTGGCGTAGCGATGGAGGCTCTCGCCAGGCGGGGCGACCCATTTCGGATCCGGGTGTGCGGCGAACAGGACCGCCTGCTCGGCGTCGGAGCGGAAGCCGCTCGTCACGCTCAGGAAGAGACCGGCCTGCTCGCGGGCCGCCGCGGCCATCCGGTCGAACGCGAGCGCGACGTCGGGCCGCATCGGCTTGCCCTGCCGGTACGCCAGCGGGCCCTGGTAGCCGCCGCCGCTCGCGCTGGCCGGCAGACCCGGGCCGGCGCCCGGCAACAGCTCCGCCGTGGCGCTTGCCCGCACCGGGACCCGGCGGCGCCGCTCCCCCACCCGGACGGGAGCGATGCCGCGCACCCGCACCGTCACGCGCGTGGGCGCGATGCCCAACCCGGGGAAGCGCACGTCCCGTGGCCGGACGCGCACGCCGTTTCGCCGCGCGCCGCGCACCGCGGCCGCGCGGGCGAGCTCCAGATATGCCTCCCGCTCGAGGTGACGCGGGTTCGGCACGTCCGGCTCGAGGAACGGCGGCTCGAACAGCCGCGGATACAGGTCGCGCATCACCTGCGCGGCGCTCACCGCGGCAAGATCCGCCGCCCGCTGGTGGCGCGCCTTCGCGCCGAGCGCGTTCCCGAAACCGAACAGCACGAGCGTGCCCACCAGCAGAACCCCGATGACGCCCAGCATCATCAGCGAGGCCTGGCCCGCCTCCTCGCGGTTCGATCCGAACGTCCGATGCCCGTCCAAGGTCATGGGCCCGGACTGTCCCGCCGCACGTGTTACCGCTCAACGGAGCGATGGAACAACTCAGCGACCGCGGTGTTAGGGATCTCCCTGAAGCGATCGGCACGCCCGCGCCAGCAGGCTGTGTGGCATGAGACGAACCCTCGCCACAGGTCTTGTTGGTATGGCGCTCGCGCTGGTCGGCGCCGGCACGGCAAACGCGGCCTCGATCATCAATGTCGCCATGCTCGGCACCGGCGGGGGCCGGGTGGTCGACAAGATCGCGAAGGGCGGCATCGACTGTCCCGGCCAGTGCTCGGCCGATTATGTGAGGTACTTCCAGTTTCGTAGCTCCGCGACGCTGTCCGCGTCGCCTGACAACAGCTCGTTCTTCAAAGGCTGGGGCGGCGTCTGCTCGGGCACGCAGCCAACCTGCGCGATCGGGGCGTTCTCCAACTCAACCAGAGCCGCCACGGCCCGCTTCGAGCCGCTCCCGCTCTTCGGCACCTCGGGGCTGAGCGTGTCGGTGGCGGGCGCGGGTGCGGGCACCGTTACCGGGCCCGGCGTGGCCTGTCCGGGGGACTGCACGCAGAGCTACCTGAGATCGGCGGCCGTGGCGTTGACCGCCACACCCGCGGCGGGCTCGAGCTTCGCCGGCTGGTCCGGCGGGTGTTCCGGGACATCGCCGAGCTGCAACCTGACGATGGGCGCCGGCCGGAGCGTGACCGCCACCTTCCGCTCGGATCCGCCGCAGTCCCCCGGGTCGACCCCTGCGCCCGGACCCACCGGGACGGCCGGAGGAGGCGCGGCGCCCGCCAAGCCGGGACGCTGCACCGTGCTGGGCACCGCGGGCGCGGACGTCCTGACCGGCACGCCCGGGCGCGACGTGATCTGCGGCCTCGGAGGCAAGGACACGCTGATCGGAAAAGGGGGCGGCGACACACTCATCGGCGGCCGGGGCGCGGACCTGCTCCGCGGAGGCCGCGGGCGTGACGTCCTGTTTGCGCGCGACGGGCGCAGGGACCGCCTCAGCGGCGGGCCAGGCTCAGACCGCGCCCGTGTCGACACCCGCAGGGACGTGAGAAGGTCGATCGAGTCGCTCTTCTGACCCCCGGCGGCGTCCGCGGCGGCCCGCGGTCGAGGGTCATCCCGAGCCCTCGCAGAGGTCGGCGAGCTCCGCGATTGCCCTGCCGAGGTCGCCCCGGGCCTCGCGGCCGCCGAGCGCGAGCTGGGCGCCGAGCGGCGAGTTCGGCAGGGCCATCGCTCCCATCTGGTCGTGCGGGGCGCGGTTGAGCACCACGATCGGCTCCGGGCCCACCCGCGCAACGCAGGCCGCGCCGACTCGGGCGAGCGACGGCTCAACGGCCTGCGCGCTCACGAGCACGGTGCGGTCCGCGACGGACGCGGGCACTCCGCCGAGCGCGGTCGAGCCGGCGTCGATCACGAGCGGCGCGACGTAGCGAGCCGCGTCCGAGAGAGCGAGCGGCTCCGCGCCGCTCACGAGGCACAGGCGCCCCACGGCGCGCGCGGTCGCGCCGGGCACATCCTCGAGAGCGCGCGCCAGCGACATCGCGGCACGCGTGGCGAGCGGTATGCCGGACGGACGCGCCTCGCAGCACACGGCCGCCGCCCCCGCCGGATCGCGCGCGGCCAGCTCAGCGGCGAGCGCGCGCGCCACGACCGTCGCGCCGCAGCCGCGCGCAAGACCGAACACGCAGATCACCGGACGCTGCTCCGGCGGGACGGATGGGTCCGAGGCTAGCCGCGACTCGGCGGGCTCGAGCAGAAACGACTCCACGGCGGCAGCCGCGCTCGCGAGCATGCCGCGGCCACGCGGTCCGGCTGCGCGCGGGGCCAACGCCCGCGCCGCGGCGTTCACGGCGCCTCCACCCGCGCGCTCGCCGACACCTCAACGCGCTGCGCCAGCGCCCGCAGGAGCGCCGGTGGGCGGAGCTCCACGCGGACCTCCCCGCCCGATACGGACACGCGCGCGTGCGCGCGCGACCAGCCGGGCAGTGCATTGCGCGCGCTCGCGCGCGGATCGCCCCCGCCGGCGAGTGCGAGCGCGCCCGATTCGGCCGCGTTGCCCGCGAGGACGCTCGCATAGCCCACGGCGAGCAGCTGCGCGGCCGCCAGCGCGACCACGACGAGCAGCGGCAGCAGGCCGATCAGCTCGACACTGGCCTGCCCGCGCTCACCCTGGGCGCTCACCGGTCCCCCAGCCCGGCCACCGCCGCCACCCGAACCGGGCTCTGCCAGGCCCGCACCAGGATCGGCACGCGCACCTCGACCCGCACGCCGCCGGCGTGCGAGCGCTTTACCGACAGCCCGCGCTCGAGCGACTTCGGCAGCGCGCTGCGCGCCGCCCTGGCCGGGCTCAGCCCGACGAGGTCAGCCCGCGCGGCCGCGCGCGCCGCACCCGCGCACAGCCACAGCGTGTGGCTCGCGAGCACAAGCTGCCACGCGATCAGCGCTGCCAGGATCAGCGCCGGCACGACCGCGACCGCCTCCACCGAGGCCTGCCCTGACTGCGCGCTGATCCGACACACGCACCGAAGGTCCCGCGCGGCGGCACACGGGACAATGCGCGTGGGTTACGGAAGCGCTACTCGTGCCGCGAGCTACTCGTAGCGGCGGTAGCGCGTCCAGGCCCAGAACAGACCGTACGACGCCACCGCCAGCAGCGCGAACCACGCCAGCACGCCTGCGCCGCCCGCGTCGAACAGCCGGTCGGTGCCCGTGAAGGTGAGCACCGCGATCGCGAGCGACCCGTACAGCGCGAGGCGAATGTTCGGGTCGAGCGATTCGATGTCGAGCCGGTACTGGCGGTAGAGGCGCGCGACCAGCAGGGCGATCGCCGCGAAAAAGACGATCGTGAGCGCGGTGAGCACCACGTCGAGCGCGTTGCCGCCTCCCGGCAACACGGTGAGCCCCAGCGCGACGAGCGCGATGAGGCCGAACTTCCAAGCCAGCTCCACGCGGGTAAGGCTATTACCTGATGGCGCCGGTGCTCACGAGCACCAGCACCAGCGACCCGAGCGCCACCCGGTAGACCACGAAGACGATCGTCGAGTGGCTCGCCAGGAAGCGCAGCAGGAAAGCGATCGACGCGTAGCCGACCACGAACGCTAGGAACGTCGCCACCGCCAGTGCCCCCAGACCAGCGTGCTGTCCCTCCGAGCCGTTCAGGATCGACGCGAACTCCAGCAGCCCACTCAGCACGACGGCCGGGATCGACAGCAGGAACGAGAAGCGCGCCGCGCTGGTGCGGTCGAAGCCCAGGAAGAGGCCGGCCGTCAGCGTCGCGCCCGACCGCGACACCCCAGGGACGAGTGCCAGCGCCTGTGCGAACCCCATCGCGATGCCGTCGCGCGTGGTGATGTCCTCGAGCGGGCGGTCGTGGCGCGCCACGCGCTCGGCCGCCAGCAGCACCAGCCCGAGCACGATCAACGCGATGCCGATCAGGTAGAGGTCGCGCGCGCCGGTCTCGATCTGGTCCTTGAAGGCGAGCCCGAAGATCCCGATCGGGATCGTGCCGAGGACGATGTACCAGCCGAGCCGCGCGTCGAGCTCGCGCCGCGCGGCGGGATCGCGCAGCGAGCGCACCCAGGCACGCCCGATCCGCACCAGGTCGGCGCGGAAGTAGAGGATCACCGCGGCCATCGTGCCGAGCTGCGTCACCGCGGTGAACGCCGCTCCGGGGTCCTCCCAGCCGGCAAACGCCGGCACGATGCGCAGGTGCGCGGTGCTCGAGATCGGGAGGAACTCAGTCAGCCCCTGCGTGATCCCGAGGACGATGGCCTCGAGGAGCGACACGGCGGCGGAACCCTAGTGGGAGTTCCCTGACTCTTCCGCGAAGCGCTCGCGCGAAGCGGCGATCACCTTGAGCGCGTCCTCGCAGGGGTACCAGCCGTCGACCTCCACCTTCTTGTTCTCCAACTGCTTATAGACGGTGAAGAAGTGGGCTATCTCGTTCTGGAGCTGGTCCGAGACGCCGTCCAGGCTCTCGACGGTGTTCCAGCCGGGATCCGTGAGCGGGACGGCGAGCACCTTGTCGTCGATTCCCTGGTCGTCCTCCATGCGGAAGAGCCCGATCGGCTTGACCTCGATCATGCAGCCGGGGAAGGTGGGCTCGGAGACGAGGACCATCACGTCGAGCGGGTCTCCGTCTAGCGACAGCGTGTCCGGGATGAAGCCGTAATCGGTCGGATACACGACCGACGAGAACAGGAAGCGGTCGAGCTTGATCACGTTGTGTTCGTGGTCGTACTCGTACTTGTTGCGGCTTCCCTTCGGGATCTCGACGATGCAGGCGAAGGACTCAGCCACGACGGGCGACAGGGTATCGTTACGTCCCGTATGCGGTTCCTGGCGCCGATCTTCGTGCTCGCGGGCTGGCTCGTTCCCGCGGCCACGGCCTACGCGGGCGACAACGGCGAGGGACTCTGGGGCGAGACCGACGACAAGATCATCACCTTCTTCTGCCTCGGACTCGTGATCTTCTTCGCGGTCTTCGTGATCGTGGCCTCCTGGATCCAGGGGGCGCTCGAGCGCCGCAAGCAGCAGCGCAAGGCCGTGGAGCTGCGCAAGCGCGTCGGCTGGTAGGTCTCTCGCCCTGAACGACGCGACCCCGGCCGGAGCCGGGGCCAACGCCGTGCGAGGAGGGGATCTGCACCAGGCATGCTCGCGGGCGCGCGGGCGCGCTGTGTGAACAGTCTGAGAAAGTCTCGGCATGGACCCCGTGACCTACGAGCGCCACGGCGCCGCGGCCCTGCTGACCATTGACCGCCAGGAGCGGCGCAACGCGATCGACGGGCCCACCGCCGAGTTGATCGCCGCCGCGTACGACCGCTTCGTGGCGGACGACGACGCCCGCGTGCTCGTGATCACGGGCGCGGGAGGCGTGGCCTTCTGCGCGGGCGCCGACCTCAAGGCGATCGAGACCTTCGCCCCGCGCATGGAGGATCCGCGCGGCCCACTCGGCATCAGCCGCGTGATCTCGCCGAAGCCGACGATCGCGGCGATCTCTGGCTGGTGCCTCGCCGGCGGCCTCGAGCTGGCGCTGTGGTGCGACCTGCGCGTGGCGACCGACGACTCGGCACTCGGCTTCCCGGAGCGGCGCTGGGGCGTCCCCCTCGTGGACGGTGGCACGCAGCGGCTGCCGCGGATCGTCGGGCTCGGGCGCGCGCTCGACCTGATCCTCACCGGCCGCATCGTGGACGCCGACGAGGCGCGCGGCATGGGGCTGCTCACGGAGGTGGTGCCCGCCGGGCGCCACGTGGAGCGCTCGCTCGAGATCGCGCAGGCGCTGGCGCGCTTCCCGCAGGACACCATGCTCGCGGACCGCCGTGCCGCGATCGAGGGCATCGGACTGACGTTCGAGGAGGGCCTCGCGCTCGAGGCCGAGAGCAGCGGGCCGACGGGGGCAACCGCCTGGGCCGGCGCCGCCCGCTTCTCTGGTGGCGAGGGAAGGGGAGGCGCCGGCTCTGGCGTGTAGCACCCCTGCGGAAACTCAAGGGCTGAAACGCAGGCGCTCGCAGGAACTTGCGGGCACTTCGAAAAAAATTTGCGAGCACGCTGGATAACCTCGCCGCGTGGCTTCTCCCGCCATCGAGGTGACCGACCTGCGCAAGGCCTACGGGCCCGTCGAGGCCGTGCGCGGGGTCTCGTTCGAGGTGGGGCGCGGCGAGGTCTTCGGGCTGCTGGGGCCGAATGGGGCCGGGAAGACCACCACCGTCGAGATCCTCGAGGGCTACCGGCGCCGCTCGGCCGGCGAGGTGCGGGTGCTCGGGCACGACCCGGCCACGCGCGACCGCGACCTTCAGCAGCGCGTGGGAATCGTGCTCCAGAGCTGCGGCTTCTACCCGCGCGTGACCGTGCAGGAGGCGGTGAACCACTTCGCCAAGGCCTACGACCGGCCCCGGGACGCGGACGAGACGATCGCCCTCGTGGGGCTCGGCGAAAAGGCCGACGCCCGTACCAAGGACCTCTCCGGCGGGCAGCGGCGGCGGCTTGACCTGGCGCTCGCGCTCGTGGGCGACCCCGAGCTCGTGTTCCTCGACGAGCCAACGACGGGCTTCGACCCCGCGGCGCGGCGCACGGCGTGGGGCGTGGTGAGGGCGCTCAAGGAACTCGGCAAGACCGTGCTGCTCACCACGCACTACCTCGACGAGGCGCAGGAGCTGGCCGACCGCGTGGCGATCGTCAAGGAGGGGCGCATCGTGGCCGAGGGCCCGCCGGACCAGCTCGGTCCGAGCAGCTCCGGCTATCGCGTCTCGTATCTGTCGGGCGGCAGCCGCGTGGAGCACCAGACCGACGACCCCACCGAACTGCTCCACCGCCTCACGCGCGACGCGATCGCACGCGGCGAGCGGCTCGACGGCCTAGAGGTCACACGCCCGACGCTGGAGGAGGTCTACCTCCAGCTCACCGCCGAGGCGGACTCGACATGAGCCCGGTCGGCCTCGCCTGGCAGCAGTTCCGCTTCGAGCGCAAGCTGTTCTGGCGCAATCCGAGCGCGGCCTTCTTCAACTTCCTGCTGCCGCTGCTCCTGCTGGTGCTGATCGCGACAGCCTTCGCGAACGACGACAGCGAGCTCGACGTGCTGATCCCCGGCGTGGCCGGGATGGGCGTGGTGGCCACCACCTTCACTGCGCTCGCCTACAACCTCACCCTCCTTCGCGACGAGGGCGTGCTGAAGCGGATCCGCGGCACGCCGATGCCGGCGGGCGCCTACCTGGCCGGCTTCATCGGCTCCGCCACGCTCAACGCAATCCTCCAGGTCACGCTGGTGGTCGCGATCGGCAACCTGGTCTACGGCGTGGCCTGGCCGCAGGACCCGCTGCTGCTGGCGGCCTTCACGATCCTGGGCGTGATCTGCTTTGCGGCGCTCGGCGTCGCGTTCTCACACGTGATCCCGAACGAGGAGGCGGCGCCCGCCTACACGAACGCGGTCTTCCTACCGGTGATCTTCATCTCCGGCGTGTTCTACTCGGCCGACGACCTGCCGGACGCCCTGAAGGCGGTGGCGGAGGCGCTGCCGCTGAAGCACCTGATCGACGGGCTGTCGGAGGCGATCGTTGGTGGCTCCGCCGACGTGGGTACCGCCGCCATCGTGGTGGTGGCCTGGGCTGCGGCGGCGCTCTTCCTGGCGGTGCGGTTCTTCAGATGGGAGTGAACGGCGGGCACTGAAGGGTCCTATCGGAGTTTGCCGCGCATATCGCGGTTAACTCCGATGGCACCACCCCTTCAACGCTGCCCGTCAGAACGTCAGCGCGTGCCCGTGGCGGCGCAGCCACGCCTCGTGCTCGCGCCAGCGCGGGGAGCGTGAGCCGAGCAGGCGCCAGAAGCGGGCCGAGTGGTCCTGCACGTCCAGGTGCGCCACCTCGTGCTCGACCACGTAGTCGAGGATCTCCCCCGGTGCCAGCAGCAGCCGCCAGTTGAAGCTCATCGCCCCGCTCGTGGAGCAGCTCGCCCAGCGCGTACGCTGCCCGCGGATCTGAAGCGTGGTGTAGGAGTGGCCCGCGCGTGCCACCGCGGCATCGAGGCGCACCGCAACCTCGCTCCGAGCCTGGCGCCGGTACCAGCCCTCGACGGCGTCCCTGAGGGCCACATGGGGTGGGAGTGCCACTCTTAAATGTCCAGCGTTTTTGACCAGATGCGCCCTTTGGCGACCCACCTCGGTCCTAACGTCGAGGATCAGCCGTTCGTCGAGGTACGGAATCTCGCTTCCAGACTGGACTTGCGGGCGCGGGAACTCGTTCTCTGACTCCCTCATCCGGCGCAGAGTGCGCTCTATCCATGGACGTTTCTCCTGGACGAAAGGCTCAACGTTCCGGAGGGGAAAACGGCGCGGCACGACGACCTGGACGCCGTCCGCGTCGACCAGGATTCTCGCTTGTAGAGCGCGATCCGAGCGCCTGATCCGGTACGGGAGCGTGGACACAGAGGCCACGATAGGGACCGCCGCGGAGGTCAAACATCCGTCTAGGTCACTCATTTGGGTCACCTGCCTACCGACAAGACCTCAGCGGCGCCGTCTTTCCCCTACGGCGCCGCCCCGAAATTCATCACATCCAGGCAACCGGAAGGAGAGGGGAAATGACTAGGACCAGGAAGATTCTGCGTTCATTTGTTCTTGTTGGTGTGGTTGGCGCAGTGGCCACCGCGGGCGCGTTCTCAGCCTTCTCGAGCCAGACGGACAACCCCAACAACACGATCACCGCGGGCACCGTGTCCATCCAGGACAACGACGCCACTGGAGCGCTCTACAGCATCGCGGCCGCCAAGCCCAACGACCCGAAGGAGAACTGCATCGAGGTCAAGTACACGGGCTCGCTGCCGGCGGACGTTCACCTCTACCGCACGCCCGGGGCACTCGGCGCGCTCGGCACGTACGCGAACATCAAGGTCGAGTACGGCACGCAGGCCAGCCCGAGCTTCCCCTCGTGCACCGGCTTCAACTCGGCCGGGACGCTGTATGACGGCGACCTCCCCGGACTCGCGACCACGTACGCGGGCGGCTACTCGGCCTTCCCGAGCGTGGACAACGACTGGGATCAGAACGAGACGCTGGTCTACCGCGTGACGGTCTCGATCGACGACGACCAGAACGCTCAGGGTCTCACCACCGGCACGCACACCCTGCGCTGGGAGGCTCGCAACCAGTAACGCGAGGGTGGGTTGACCGTCTCGGTCCCACCAATGACCCTGACGATCACACCCATCCGCACCGCTGGCATCGCATCCGGCCTGGCGCTTGCGGCGCTGCTGGTGCTCGCGTTCCGGGTGCCCGCCTCCAGCGAAATGCTGGGGGCGGGCGTCCGCTTCACCGCCATGGCACCCGGTGAGGTCCATGTGCCGAGTACGGACTCCTTCCTCGACGTCGGCGAGCTCACCCCCGGTGGCAAGGCCGCACGGGCGACGCTCCCGGTGAGGAACGTCACTCGCGGCCCGGTCGACGTGCGCATGCGCGCGCGGATGGCCAGCCATGACCTCGACCGTGCCGTGCGCGTGGAGCTGCGCTCAGGCGCTCGGATGCTCGCCTCGGGCACGCTGGCGGACCTGCGCCGCTGGACACGCCCCGTGAGACTCGAGCGCGCCGGCGAGCAAAACGTCCACGTGCGTGCCTGGATCCCGGCCGGCGCGGAGGACACCGTGGGCCGCCGCGTCTCCGTGAGACTTCAGCTCGACGCCGAGCTCGTGAAGGCCCCGCGGCGATGACCGCGCTGACCACCCCTCGCAGCCGCCGCGTGCGGCTGATCGAGCCCGTGATGCCCGCGCTGCGAGTCCTGCGTGGACTGCTGCGCTTCCTCGGCTTTACGGTGGCCGGCTTTGCCGTCGGCATCGCACTGGCCCTGGCCGTGCCGCTCGCGTTCGATGCCCGCCCGCTTGTGGTGCTATCGGGCAGCATGGAGCCGGCCCTTCACACCGGCGACGTGTCCGTGGTGCGGAGCATCGCGCCGCTGGACGCGCGCCCCGGGGACATCGTGACCTTCCGCGACCCCGACAAGGCCGATCGCCTCATCACGCACCGCGTGCGCGCAATGCATGTGCAGGGCGACGCCGTGGTGTTCCGCACGCGCGGCGACGCCAACAACGTCTCAGAGCACTGGCGCGTCTCGGCGAGCGGCGAGATCGGCCGCGTCATCTACAGCATCCCGAAGCTTGGCTGGGTGCTCTCGTACGCGCGATCGAAGGGCGTGTTCGTGCTGATGCTTGGCGCCGCGCTCGCGCTCCTGCTGGTGCTCGAGCTGACGGCGATCTGGCGCCCCGAGGAGGGCGACCCTGATGAGCCGGCGTAGGGCCAACTGGGCCGCCCTCGTGGCCGTGGCGGCGCTCGCCGTGGCGTCGGCGACCGTCGGCGGCTCACACAGCGCGTTCGCGGGCCAAACGGACGAGGGTCTGAACGTGATCACCGCAGCGCCGGACTTCCGCGGGCCGACGGTCTCACCGGTCGCGATCGGCAAGGACAGCGGCGGCGCGACCGGCTTCATCAAGACGGGTGCCACGTACCGGATCTACGCCCAGGTGACCGACGTCGGCGCGCCCCCGAGCGGCACCGCGACCGTGACCGCGAACGCCTCCAACGTGACCGCGGGGCAGGTGGCAGTCCCGCTCGTGGCGGGCAGCTACACGGCCGGGGGGACGAGCTACAACTACCGCAGCGCCGTCCTGACCGCGGGCGCGCTCGGCAACGGGCCGCAGCCTTTCTCGGTCACCGCCACTGACGCGGCGGCGAACGTGACTCAGACCGGCGGCTCCGTGACGGTCGACAGCACGGCGCCCGCCGCCTCGAACATCTCGGCGAGCGGCGGCATCGCAGGCCGGCCCGAGGTGGGCGACGTGCTGACGCTCACCACGACCGACACGCTCGACACCTACTCGCTGCTCGCGAACTGGACGGGGGCGGCCACCACCGTGCAAGTCCGCATCGTCAACCAGGGCGGCGGCGACCGCCTTCAGGTCTGGGACTCGACCGGCCTGACGCAGATCCCCTTCGGAACGATCAACCTGGGACGCACCGACTTCACGACCGCGACCCTCGCGTTCAACGGCTCGACCATGACGCAGTCCGGCACCGCGATCACGATCACGCTGGGAGCGCCGGTCGTCGGGGTTCAGACCACCGTGGCGGGCACGGGCACCATGTCGTGGAACCCGTCGGCCGCGGGCACCGACCGGGCGGGGAACGCGATGACCACCGGCGCGTTCAACGAGCCCGCGCCGGTCGACATCGACTTCTAGATCACCGGCACGCTGCCGCCGTCCACGGCCCAGGCCGCGCCGGTGACATTCGAGGCGCGCTCCGAGCAGAGGAAGGCGATCACCGCGGCCACCTCGTCGGCGCTCCCCATGCGGCCGAGCGGCGGGCTCGAGCGGGTGGCGGCGAGGACCTCGTCGCGCGTGGAGCCCGTGCGCGCGGCGATCTGGTCCGCCAGGCCGCCCTCCTCCATCCAGAGCTCGCCCTCGACCACACCGGGTGTGACGGCGTTCACAAGCACGCCCTGCCGCGCGAACGCGTCCGCGAACACCCGGCTGAGCGATAGCTCGGCGGCCTTCGTGACCGAGTAGGCGGCGTCCAGCCGGCCGGACGGGCGCCGGCCCGACGACGAGCTCACGTTCACGATCCGTCCCCCGCCCGCCCCCGCCATCGCGGGCGCCAGCGCGCGCATCAGCCTCATGGGAGCCATCACGTGCAGGTCCCATTGCTCCTGCCAGTCGGCGTCGGTGAGGTCCTCGAGCGCGCGCGCCTGGCTCGTGCCCGCGTTGTTTACGAGCGCCCACGCCGGCTCCCGGCAGGCCTCGAGCAGGCGCTCGCCGGCGTCGGGCGCGGTCACGTCCAGCTCCACGTCGGCGCCGTGCCGCGCCACGGTGAGCACGCGCGCGCCCTCCTGCGCGAGCATGCGTGCCGTGGCGGCGCCGATGCC
>DASUQG010000319.1:0-3267 GCA_036280695.1 Thermoleophilaceae bacterium | reverse complement strand
CTGCCGGCAGAGTTCGGGGCCTGGGCGGCGCCGTCAGTGAGCGAACCGGACCCCGGCCACCTGGGCGAGTTGCTCGATCGCGGCTTCGTCGGGGCATGCCTGCCCGCCGAGGCGCTCGCGAGCGCGAGCGGGTTCGATCGGTGCGGCAGCCTGCTCGAGCTGCTCGAAGCCCGCGACGCGCCGCTGCTCGTGCATCCTGGGCCCGGCCCCGACACGCTCGGCGTTCCGGCGAGCCGCACGGCGGGCGTCCCGTCATGGTGGCCCGCCGTCACCCGCTACGTGGCGGCGATGAATGCAGCCTGGCACGCATTCGCCCGCTTCGGGCGGCCGTCGCACCCGCGGCTGCGGGTCTGCTTCGCGATGCTCGCCGGTCTCGGGCCGCTACACCGCGAGCGGCTGCTCGCGCGCGGCGGGAGCGCGGCCGCGGACCCGGACGTCTTCCTCGACACCTCGTCGTACGGGCCGCGTGCCGTGGACGCGATGATCCGCGAGCTCGGCGTCGACGCGCTGGTGTACGGCTCGGATCGGCCGGTCACGCCTGCCCTGGAGTTGGCGATGGGCGAGGCGGTTGGGCTCGCACTCCGCGCCCGCAACCCCGCTCGCTTGCTATCGCTCGCGGAGGTCACGGCGTGAGCGCGCACCCGAACTTCGACCACGCCCTCGACCTGCCGTCGCTGCGCCAGCTCGTAACCCAGATCGCCGCCGAACCGGACGCGTGGCGCCCTCTCGTGAACCTCGACGCTGAACACCGCCACTTCGCGCAGCTCTGGCGCGACGACCACGTTGACGTCTGGGTGATCTCCTGGATGAACGGCCACGACACCGGCTTCCACGATCACGACCTCTCCAGTGGGGCCGTGGCGATCGTGGAGGGCGAGCTGGTCGAGGAGCGGCTGGCAATCGGCGGCCCGCCCCGGCGGCGCGTCTACGGCGCCGGCACAAGCTTCGGCTTCGACGCCTCCCACGTCCACCGCATGCACCAGGCGCGCGGCGGCCCGGCGGTCTCGATCCACGCCTATTCGCCGCCGCTGTGGCGCATGGGCGCCTACGCCATCGAGCCTGACGGCACGCTCCGACGCGCCTCGATCTCGTACGCGGAGGAGCTGAGGCCCGCCGACATCGAAGCCGCCTGACCGCCGCTTACACGATCTCGAGCAGCAGCCGGCGCACCGTCTCGACGACCGTGGCGGCCGAGGCATTCGCGTCGAGCGGCTCGAGTGTCGCGCGGACGACATCGTAAACGGGCCTCGTCCCGCTACCCAGTCGTGGCAGTCGGGGCAGGTCCTCCAGCGCCGAGATCGCCACCAGCACCTCGATGGCCAGCACCATCTCGAGGACCACCAGGCCACGGCGGGCGAGCATCACGGCCTGCGGCGCCAACGTGGCGTGGTCCTCGACGTCGAGGTCGAGCGGCGGGCAATGCAGGGTCACGGGCGCGGCGAGCTGCTTGAGCTCGCTCAGCAGCGCAGCCGCCGAGTAGATCACGAAGCCGGGGACCGAATAGCGTTCGGGCACCTCCGTGCCGAATTCGAAGCTCGCCTCGCCGTAGAGGGCGGTCACCAGCTTGTTCATGCGCCGCTCGGACAACATGCCCGCGTGGGCGAGCGCGATCCGCAGCGCTTCGAATGCGACGGCCAGCCCCATCGGGTGGAAGTTGCCGGTGGACAGCAGGCGGTCACGCTCGATCGACACCAGCGGGCTGTCGCCGATCGCGTTCAGCTCCACCTCGACCGCCGTCCGCACCGCGGCGACCTGGTCGCGCAGCGCGCCGTGCACCTGCGGCATCACGCGGAACGAGAGCGGATCCTGGACCGACCCGACCCGGGCAGGGTCGGCCAGCTCACCGCCGGCCAGCAGCTCGCGCAGGTGGGCGGCGGCGGCGATCTGGCCGGGCAGCGGCTTGGCCCGCGCCGCCTCCTCGTCGAACGGCCCCGGATTGCCCGCGACCGCCTCGAGAGTCATCGAACCGGCGACGTCGGCGAGGATCGTCGTGCGCTCCGCCTCGAGTGCCGCCAGGGCGCCCAGGCCGATCGACGCGCCATTGCCGCTGATCAGCGCCAGCCCGTCCTTGGGACGCAGCCGGTGCGGGGCGATGCCCGCGCGAGTGAGCGCCTCGCCGCCGGGCATCGTGCGGTCCTCGAGCCGGGCCTCGCCCCGGCCCATCACCACCATCGCGACCGCGGCCATGTGCATGAGGTCGGAGGCGCCGACCGAGCCCACGGTCGGCACGACGGGATGCACCCCGGCGTTGAGCATCCTCACGAGCGTGTCGAGCGCACCAGGATGCGCGCCCGACCCGCCGCGCGCGATCCCAGCGACGCGCGCGGCAATGATCGCCCTCACGTCCTCGTCGGGGAGGGGAGCGCCCACGCCCCCGGCGTGGTCCATGACCATCTGAACCTGGTAGCGCCCGAGGTCCTCTCGCGACACGCGCCGGTCTCGTCGCGATCCGAGGCCCGTGTTGAGCCCATAGATCATCCCCTCGCCCTCCAGCGCCCGTTCCACCACCGCCCGGCTGGCCTGCACGCGCTGCAGGACCTCGGGGGCGAGCACGAGCGTCGCGCCTCGGGCGACCCGCCCGATCTCCTCGGCGGTCAGTCCGCCCGTGGTCAGCCGCACGGTGCCGAGCCCGGCGGCGCCCGGCGTCGTCGCTGAGCGCTTCATGAGGCCATGCTAGAACGCCGATGTGCGCGAGAGCTCGTTCCCGATCGGCGCCGCCGCCAGCCTCGAGGAGCTCGAGCTCGATCCGCACCCACTCCTCGCGCGGCTGCGCGAGCGCGAGCCGGTGTCATGGCTGCCGGCGCTGGGAGGCTGGCTGGTCACGCGGCGCGATCTCGCGCTGGAAGCTATGCGGGACTCGGCGACCTTCACCGTCGACGATCCCCGCTTCTCGACGGGGCAGGTGGTCGGCCCCAGCATGCTTACGCTCGACGGCGCAGAACACAGTCGTCACCGCGACCCATTCGCACGAGCATTTCGACTCGATGCCGTGCGAGAGCGCTTCACGACGCTGGTCGAGGCCACCACCGAGCGGCTGATCGACGAGCTCGAGCCGCACGGACGCGCGGAGTTGCGCCGCGGCCTCGCGGGACCGCTGTCGGCGACCGTCGTCACGCACGCCCTGGGCCTGAGCGACACCGACACGACAGCTGTCCTCGGCTGGTACGACGAGATCGTCGACTCCGTGTCTGGCGTTGCCGCGGGCAAGCCGGTCACACACGCCGGTTCGGAGGCGTTCGCCTCGCTGCGGTCGAGTGTCGAGCTCGC
>DASUQG010000318.1:0-7460 GCA_036280695.1 Thermoleophilaceae bacterium | reverse complement strand
AGACCGGATTCGAACCGGCGACGTCCACGTTGGCAACGTGGTGCTCTACCAACTGAGCTACTCGTGCTCGGCCGGGCGAGCTTACGGAACGCCCGGGAAAAGTCGAGGCGACGCGTCCTCCCGCTAGAGCTTCCGGATCTTCTCCCGACCGTCGCGGACGCCGCGGGTCGCGTTCCGGGTGTCGTAGACGCGCTGGGAGCGAGCGACGACGCGGGCCCAGTCGACGGTCGAGTGGTCGGTGAGGACGACGACGAGGTCCGCGCCCGCGAGCTCCTCGTCCGTCAGCTCGACGCTCTTCCAGCTCCGGCCGTCGAGCGCGAGCTCGGGCACGTAGGGATCGTGGTAGCGGAGATCGGCGCCCTTCGCGTCGAGCAGCCGAAGCACGTCGAGTGCGGGCGATTCGCGCATGTCGGAGACGTCGGCCTTGTACGCGACGCCGATCAGCAGCACCCGCGCGCCGTTCACGGCGGTGCGCTCCTCGTTGAGGAGGTCGCCCACTCCGGGCTTGTACGAGACGCCGTAGATGCCGATCCGCGAGCCGCGCACCGACTTGGAGTGGTCGTTGAGCGCCCGCGCGATCCGCTCGACGCAGAAGTAGGGCATGCGCTGGTTCACCTCACCGGCGAGCTCTATGAACTCCGTCTGCATGTCGAACTCGCGCGCCCGCCAGGCCAGGTAGAACGGGTCCACGGGCAGGCAGTGGCCACCCATGCCGGGACCCGGCTTGAACGACATGAAGCCGTAGGGCTTGGTCGCCGCGGCGTCGGTGACCTCCCAGATGTCGATCCCCATGCGGTCGCAGAGGATCGCCAGCTCGTTCACGAGCGCGATGTTCACCGAGCGGAACACGTTCTCGAGCAGCTTGGTGAGCTCCGCCGCCTCGGGCGTCGAGACCTCCACGACCTCGTCGCACACCTCGCTGTAGAGCTCGACCGCCCGCCGCCGACACTCGTCCGTGAGGCCGCCCACGACCTTCGGAGTGGTGCGCATCGTGTAGTCGGTGCGTCCGGGGTCGATGCGCTCGGGCGAGAATGCGGCGTGGAAGTCCCGCCCCGCAGCGAGACCGGACTCCTCGAGCAGCGGCACGAACTGGTCGCGCGTGGTGCCGGGATAGGTGGTGGACTCGAGCACCACGAGCTGCCCGTCCTGGAGCACGCCCGCGAGCGCGGTCCCTGCGGCGATCAACGGCTGAAGGTCGGGCTCGCGGTTGCGCGTGAGCGGCGTGGGGACCGCCACGATGATCGCGTCGACCTTGGCGAGCTGCGCGTAGCGCGAGCTGGCCTGGAAGCGGTCGGAGATGGCGACGAGCGCCTCGTCCGGCACGTCCTCCACGTGCGAGCGGCCGGCCGCGAGCGCGTCGGCGACGCGCGGGTCGGTGTCCACGCCCACCACCTCGTGCCCGGCCTCGCAGAATGCGATCGCGAGCGGCAGCCCGACGTAGCCGAGCCCAACTATTCCGATCTTCATAGGCGCTGAGTGTAGGCCGAGAGGACGTCGCAAACGCGCTCGGCGGCGTGCCCGCCACCGTACAGCTCGGGCCGATCCGCCGGTGGGCTGCGGTCCAGGGCCGCGAGCGCAGCCTCGCGATCCAGGTCCACGAGCGTGTTCCAGCCCGCCTCGACCGTCTCCACCCACTCCGTGGTGTCGCGCAGCGTCACGCACGGCACGCCGAGCAGATACGCCTCCTTCTGGACCCCGCCTGAGTCCGTGAGCACCGCCCGGGCGTGCCGCGCCAGCTTCAAGAAGTCGAGGTAGCCGAGCGGTGGGACCACCTTGATGCCGCCGAGCCGCACCGTGAGCCCGGCGGCGTCGAGCCGCGCGCGCGTGCGCGGATGCAGCGGGAGCACGACGGGCCCGGGCAGCGCCTCCAGCAGCGAGACGAGCGCCTCGAGGCGCTCCGGCCGGTCGACGTTTCCGGCCCGATGCGCCGTCACCACCAGGTACTCGCCCGGCTCGAGCCCGAGCCCGTCCAGGATCTGAGAGCGCTCCTCCGCGATGTCGCGGAATGCGAGCGAGACGTCGGCCATCACGTCGCCCACCAAATGGGACTCTCCGCGCACGCTCTCGTGCTCCAGGTTGAGCATCGCGGTATCGGTGGAGCAGAGCAGCAGGTCGCTGGTGTGGTCGGTGAGCACGCGGTTGAGCTCCTCCGGCATCGAGCGATCGAAGGAGCGCATGCCCGCCTCGACGTGGCCGGTCGCGATTCCGGCCTGCGACGCCGCGAGCGCCCCCGCGAGCGTGGAGTTTGTGTCGCCGTAGACGAGCACCAGCGAGGGGTCCAGCTCCTCCAGCACCGGCTCGAGCGCCGCGAGGATGCGCGCGGTCTGGGCGGTGTTCGTGCCGCCGCCCGCGTCGAGCTCGCGCTCCGGCGCGGGGACATTCAGCTCCTCGAAGAAGACCTTCGAGAGCTCGTCGTCGTAGTGCTGGCCGGTGTGGACGATCAGCTCGTCCATGCGCTCCCTGAGGAGGCGCGACACAGCGGCCGCCTTCACGAACTGTGGGCGGTTGCCCACTACGCTGACGATCCGCATCGGCTAGCCGGCGGCCAGCTCCTCCTCGATGCGTGCGCGCAGGGCCGTGCGCACCTCGCGCGTGCGCTCGCCCTCCGGGAGCTCGAGATCCTCGATGGCGGCGATCGACTGCGCCTCGCGCGTCGTCGACGCCAGAAACGCCTCACTCGCCTCGCGCAGGTCGTCCATCGTGCAGGGGCGCTCGGTCGCCTCGGCCACCTCCATCACGCGCTGCCGGGTTATCGACGCGAGGATGTGCTCGCTCAGCGGCGGCGTGTTGAGCGTGCCACCGGGGTCGACCCAGAAGAGCGACGAGGTGGGCGCCTCCAGCACGCGCCCGTGAGGGGTCACGAGCAGCGCCTCGTCGAAGCCGCGCTCGCGCGCCAGCCGCCCGCACAGCATGTTGGCCCCATAGGAGAGCGACTTGATGCCATCGAGCACGCGTGTCGGCGCGTACTCCACCACCCCGAGGCGCACCCGCTCCGGTGTGGCCGGCAGCGGCTCCGTGAGCAGCAGCCGGTGGCCCCCGCGGGTGAGCACCACGCGCAGGCAGCCGTCGAACTCCGAGCCGCCGCGCTCCTCGAGCAGCTCCGGAATCTCGCTCTCCAGCTCGCTTCGCGGCACCTCGTCGAGACGAAGGTTCGCCGCCGAACGCTCCAGCCGGTCCAGGTGGTCCGTGAGCGCGAACGGCCGGCCGTCGTAGACGCGGATGACCTCGAAGGCACCGTCGCCCCGCAGGAGTCCCTCGTCGGTGGCGGGGATCGTGGCCTCCTGCGCGGGCATGAAGCTGCCGTCGACGCAGGCCAGCTCAGCGGTCGTAGTGGGGGCTGCAAGCTCGTCTGCCATGGCCGCCTATCTTGGCAGGCGTTCGATGCATACTCCTCCCACGATGTCGCACCGGAACGTCGAGGTCGTGCGCGAAATGTACGAGGCGTTTGCCAACCACGACCGAGAGGCGCTTGTCGCCCATCTCGATGCAGAGATGCGGGTCTACGACCGAGCGGTTCATCCGGACGCGTCCGTCTACGAGGGCCGCGAGGGCTTCCTGCGCTTCGCTCAGACCGACTGGGACGCGTTCGACGAGGTCAGATACCAGCCGCAGGACTTCGTTGCCCACGGGGAGTACGTCGTCGTCCCCATCAAGCAGGGCGGCAAGGTGAAGGGCAGCACGCTCGGCGTGCAGGAGAGCATCGTCAACGTCTGGAAGCTGCGCCGGGGAAGGTGCGTGGAGTTGCGAAACTACTCGACCATGGGCGAGGCGATGGAGGCGATCGATGCCTGAGATGGAGCGGCTGCCGGGGCGCTACGAGCGGCGCCGGGCCGTGTCTCGGCACATGGCAACAGGAACGCTGGCATGCCCTGCCTGTGACGCCCCGGTGCTGCCGTCCCCCGAAGCCATGTCGCCCGCCGACTCGATCGCCTGCGGGTATTGCCGGCACGTCGCGGCCGTGCGCGAGTTCCTGTCCCTCGCCGAGCCGACGCGCCCGACGCGCGTCGCCGTGCTCGTGCGCGATGGGCCGTGAAGGAATCGAACCTTCAACCTTGAGATTAAGAGTCTCCTGCTCTGCCAATTGAGCTAACGGCCCGAGCAGACGATGTTAGTCAGTGGCGCCCGAGCTGACTGCTTCCAGCGCCTCTTCGCGCGAGGAGTGAATCGGGAACACGCGGTCGAGCCCGGTGATCTCGAAGATCTTCGTGATGTTCTCGTCCGTGCACACGAGGGCGAGCGAGCCTCCGGCCGGACGCAGGCGCTTCACGCCGCCGACGAGCACGCCGAGCGTCGTGGAATCGATGAACGTCGCCTTGGAGAGATCGACCACGATCTGCTTCTTGCCCGACTCGATCAGCTCGACCATGCGCTCCTTGAACTCGGGCGCCGTGTAAAGGTCGACCTCGCCGCCGAGCTCGATCACGTGGGTCGAGTCGTCTACGGCTTCGTCTTCGATGTGGAAGTTCATGGGTGGGAAGGGTACGTCAGCCGCCCGCTGGCTGTTCCGGTGGCGGCTGCTGGAGCGCCTCGGCCTGCTTCTCGACCTCCTTACGCTGACCCTTCGGCGCGAGGTCCACCGCCTTCTTTGCGGCCAGGTCGGCCGTCCTCGTGTCGCCCGCGAGCGCGGCGTAGGAGACCAGCCGCAGGTACGACGCCACGTCGTTCGAGTCCTCGGCGATGATCGCCGCCGCCTTCTGCGCGTCCTTGGGGCGGTTGAGTGCCGCGACGTCGTAGACCTGAAGGGCGTAGCGGGCTGCATCGGGGCTCGGGTCGCCGTCCGTCGCCTTCACGTAGCGCTGCCAGTACGCGCCCGACTTGCGGAGGTCGTCCTTGGCGTCCTCGGGGAACCCGACCGTGCCGCTCTCGCGCTGGCCCGTCGCGAGCGAGTAGTAGTCGCGGATCAGGTTCTGGAGCACGGCCGCGTTCTGCGGGTTCGTCGCGAGCCGTTCCTCCTGACGGTCGATGCGGTCCTCGAGCGCGCTGTCGCCGCTCGAGCCGCCACCGCCGCCCTTGAAGGCGTCGACCAGGCCACCGGACACGTCGCCGCCGATTCCGAACAGCACGAGGCCGCCGCCCATCAGCAAGGCCAGCATCAGGTACGTCGCTTGCACCGCCCTCCGGCGGCGCCCTCTCAGGTCGAACAACATGCGGGCCGTAAGGCTAGCTAGCTAAAGACCCTCTGCCGCGGGCTCGTCGCTCACGCTGAAGGACGGGCGGCCCCAGCGCGCTGCGAGCAGGATGCTGAGCTCGTACAGCAGGTAGAACGGGGCCGCCTCGAGCAACAGCGTGACCGGGTCGAGTGTCGGCAGGAGCGAGGCGAGGACGACGATCACCACGATCGCGTAGCGGCGATTGCGGCGCAGCTTCTCCACGTTCGTAACGCCGATCTTGCAGGCGGCCAGAACTCCCACGGGGATCTGGAAGCCGATCCCCATCGTGATCATGATCAGGCTGACGAACGAGTAGTAGTCCTTCGCCCGGACCTGCGTGTTGAACTCGTCCGAGTTGAAGTTGAGGAGGAAGTGGAGCGCCGGGGTGAGGACGACGAAGTAGCAGAAGACGACGCCGGCGATGAACAGCACCGGAACCAGCAGGAGCAGCGGAGTGGCCACCCGGCGCTCGGCCGGGCTGAAGGCCGGCAGGATGAAGGCGTAGATCTGGTAGAGGATCACCGGCGCCGCGATGATCAGGGCGAAGTACGCCGCGTTCATCAGCGTGGTGCTGAAGGCCTCGGCCGGCCCAAGGGTGATCGGCTGCTGACCCTCCGGGAGCGGGTCGTTCATGATCTCGAGCACCAGGTGGTTCTGCCACCCGGTGAAGGCCCACGCGACGCAGAACGCGACCACGCAGAAGATCAGGCGGCCGCGCAGCTCGTCCAGATGGTCTACGACCGAGAGCCGGTCCTCGTGGGAGATCGGCCGAATCCGCCGCACGTCCTACGCGGCTCCTGAGGCTAGGACTTCTGCTCGCTGGCCGGCGTAACTGTCGTCGGCTCGGGCTTCTCTGAGGGGCCCTCGGGCAGCTCGTCCTTGTCCTTACCGGTGACTGAGTCCTTGAACTCGCGCATGCCGCGACCGAGAGAACGGCCGAGGTCCGGCAGCCGCTTCGGGCCGAAGACGATCAGCACGATGACGAGGATGATGATGATCTCTAGGGGCCCTGGAGTCCACATGGGTACGACCCATGGTAGCTGGGGTCGGGCGGGAACGGGCATCCGGCAGGTTGAGTTGCGAGGATGACGCCGGTGATCACCTCCGTTCTGTCAGACGGCACGATCCGGCGGCTCGTCGAGGAGCAGCGGATCAGGATCGAGCCGTGGGACCCCGCGATGGTCCAGCCGGCCAGCGTGGACCTCAAGCTCGGCACCTCGTTCCGGGTCTTCCACAACCACCGCCTCCCGGCGATCGACCTCGCCGAGCCGCCCACGGGCGTCACCGAGCACGTGCAGATCGAGGACAGCGCGTCGTTCGTGATCCACCCCGGCGAGTTCGTGCTGGGGACGACGGTCGAATGGGTCGAGCTGCCGGACGACATCGTGGCGCGCATCGAGGGCAAGTCGAGCCTCGGGCGGCTGGGCCTCATCGTCCACGCCACAGCGGGCTTCGTCGACCCCGGCTTTCGCGGGACGCTCACGCTCGAGATCACCAACCTCACGCGCGTTCCGATCGTGCTCTGGCCGGGCAAGCCGATCGCCCAGCTGTCGTTCATGGCGCTGGATCGGGCGGCCGAGCGACCCTACGGCCACCCCGAGCTGGGAAGCCATTACCACGGCCAGGTGGAGGCCACGGAATCCCGCTACGAAGGCGGTCCAGCGGACGCGTCGAACGTTAAGCCGGAAACAGCGTGAATTTCTTTTCAAGTTCATCCCCCCAGTTCCGATACAGGGATCAGAGGATGAGAGAGATGGAAAGCCACGGGGAACAGACCCACTTCACGAAGCGCGTGACCCTCCCCAGCGGAAAGACGATCGAGGTCGTCTATTTCGCGGAGGAGAGCCAGCCCGCCGGGGCTCAGGCACCCGCTCACCCCCAGGCCGAGACCGTCCAGGACCTGCACGTCTGCGTCGAGTGCGACTCCGAGCTCGTCTACCCCGTCCAGTGGGAGGAGGCCGGGCCGGAGAACTGGAGCGTGCTGCTCCACTGCCCGAACTGCGACGTGTTCCGCGAGGGCGTCTTCACGCAGGACAACGTCGAGCTCTTCGACGAGGAGCTCGACCGCGGCGCCGACGCTCTGGCCCGTGACTACAAGCGCCTCATGCGCGCCAACATGGCCGACGAGATCGAGCGCTTCGCAGGCGCCCTCCAGGCCGACGCGATCCTCCCCGAAGACTTCTAGGCCGCGCGCCTAGGCGTAGCGCTCGACCACGCCGTCGGCCACGAGGCTGAGCGCGTGCAGGCGCTCCTTCGAGAGATCCAGGCGGGCGAGGCTTTCCTTCGCCTCGGCCACGTGGGCCAAGGCCT
>DASUQG010000317.1:0-11131 GCA_036280695.1 Thermoleophilaceae bacterium | reverse complement strand
CTCGCTCGTGACCCATCCGGACATCGAGATGGTGTCGCTCACCGGCTCGCCCGAGACGGGCAAGTGGATCGCCAAGGCGGCTTCGGACACGCTCAAGCGCGTGCACCTGGAGCTCGGCGGCAAGGCGCCCGTCGTGGTGTTCGACGACGTGGACATGGAGACCGCGATGGAGACGATCGCGGGGACCGGCTACTACAACGCCGGCCAGGACTGCACGGCGGCCACGCGCGTGCTCGCCTCCTCCAAGGTCTACGACGACGTGGTGAACGGCCTCAGCGAGCAGGCGAAGGGCCTCAAGATGGGCGACACGGCGGACCCGGACACGACGCTTGGGCCCGTGAACTCGCAGCGGCAGCTCGAGCGCGTGGAGGGCTTCCTCGACCGCAAGCCGGAACACGCCCAGGTGGCCACCGGCGGGAAGCACCCCGACGGCGCGGGCTTCTTCTACGAGCCCACGGTGGTGGCCGACCTCCAGCAGGACGATGAGATGATCCAGAACGAGATCTTCGGTCCGGTCATCACCGTCCAGAGCTTCGACGACGAGGCCAAGGCGATCGAGTGGGCGAACGGCACGCGCTACGGACTCGCATCCTCGGTCTGGACGCGTGACGTGGCGCGCGCACACCGGGTCGCGAATGCGCTCCGCTTCGGCTGCGTGTGGATCAACGACCACATCACGATCGCGTCCGAGATGCCGCACGGCGGCTACAAGCAGTCCGGCTACGGCAAGGACCTGTCGCAGTACGCGATCGAGGACTACACCGAGATCAAGCACGTGATGGTGAACCTCGAGACCTAGGACCTACTCCTTCCTCACGACCTGGCTCCTGGAGGCCTCCCGCGACGCGATCTGGGAGGTCCTCCAGGACGTGGAGCGCTGGCCCGCCTGGTGGCGCGGCGTCGAGCGCACGACCGTCCTGGGCGACGACCGCTACCGCGTGGCCTGGCGGAGCCGAATCCCGTACGAGCTCGAGTTCGACTTCGAGGTGGAACGCACCGACGCGCCTCGGGAGATGCAGGGCCGTGCCACCGGGGCGCTGATCGGCACCGGACACTGGCGCCTGTTCGAGCAGGCGGGCGTGAGCGCGGTGCTCTACGACTGGAATGTGCACACCTCGAAGCGCTGGATGAACCTGCTCGGGCCGGTGGCCCGCCCGGTCTTCGAGTACAACCACGACGTCGTGATGCGCTGGGGCGGCCAGGGTCTCGCCGGACGGCTCGGTTGCAATTTGTTAGCAGCGGGCTGAGCTCACGTCCCTAAAGTGCCGGGGCGTGCGTGCCCTTGGGACGGCGATCGCGATCCTCATGCTGGCGCTCTGCGGCTGCTCGATCGACGGTGGCGACGCCGCGGCGCAGAAGCCGAAGCGTCCGTACGCGGTGCTGGTGGTGCTGGACGAGTTCCCCGGCGACACCCTGCTCGGCCCCGACCGCCGGATCGATGCCGGCCGCTTCCCGAACTTCGCCTCGCTGGCCGGCGACGCCACCTGGTTCCGCAATGCCTACACGGCGTACGACTCCACGACCAAGGCGGTGCCGCTGATTCTCGACGGCATCGGGCCGCGCAGGGGCACGTCGCCGACCGCCCGCGACCACCCGCACTCGATCTTCACCGCCCTCGGCAGACGCGGCTACCGGATCGTGACGGCGGAGGAGGCCACGGCGCTGTGCCCGCGCCGCTACTGCCCGGGCGAGCGGACGAGGCGCCCGGCGATCATCCCGAACCTCAAGGGCGGGCGCGCCGAGCGCTTCGCTCGCTTCATCCGCTCGATCCGCCCGAGCCGCCGGCCGACGTTCTGGATGAAGCACGCGCTGCTGCCGCACGGGCCGTGGGTGTACCTGCCGTCGGGGCGCCGGTCGCGCCCGGAGGGGCCGGAGCTGCTGCCGGGGATGCAGACGGTGCCCGGCTTCTACGACGACTACCTGACCCGCCACAACGAGCAGCGCTACCTGCTCCAGCTCGGGTTCGTGGACCGGCTGCTCGGGCGGCTGGTGGCGCGGCTGAAGAGCCAGGGGATGTACGACGACACGCTGATCGTGGTGACCGCGGACCACGGCTTCGCGTGGCAGGTGGGCGTGCCGACGCGGCGGAGCGTGACTCCGTCGAACGTAGAGGAGCTCGGCCCGGTGCCGCTGTTCGTGAAGGCGCCGCGGCAGACGCGCGGGCGGGTGAGCGACGCGCTCGCCCGGACGCTCGACGTGACCCCGACTATCGCCGACGTGCTGAACGTGCCGCTCGGTTACCGCCCCGACGGCCGCTCCGCGTTCTCGCGCGCCGTGCGGGCGCGCCGCGAGGTGAGCCTCACCACGCGCGACTTCAGCTCGATCGTGCGCATCTCGTCCGCGCGCTGGGAGGCCCGCCGCCGCGCGGTGGTGCGCCGTCGGCTGCGTCAGCTGGGATCGAGCGACTGGGCCAGCCTCTACACGAGCCTCGGGCCGAACCGGGAGCTCATCGGCCAAGACGCCGCCGCCACGCGCAGCGCCCAGGGCACGCGGGCGACGATCTCGCTCGCGCGCTCGTTCGCCGGCGTTCGGCGGTCGAGCGGGATGGTGCCGTGTCAGATCGCAGGCCGGATCCAGGGGTCCGGGCCGCCGCGCGAGCGCAACCTCGCGATCGCCGTGAATGGCCGAATCGCGGCGGTTGGGCGAAGCTTCCACCTGAAGGGCGAGAGCGTCGAGAGCTACTCCGTCATGGTTCCGGAGGATGCGCTGCGCGACGGTCGCAACACGGTGGAGGTACTCGAGGTAACCGATGAAGGGGCGATGGTTCTCCTGGCTCGCAGCTGAGCTGGCCGCAGCCGTTCTGCTCAGCGGCTGCCTGGGGGTCGGTGACGAGGAGCCCGCGCACTCGGCGGAGAGTCCCCCGCCCGTGGTCGTGGTCGTCTTCGACGAGTTCCCGACCGACGACCTGCTCGGGCCGGACGGCCGGATCGACGCCGAGCGCTACCCCAACTTCGCCGAGCTCGCGTCGATGTCAACCTGGTTCCCGAACGCCCACACCGTGTACGACTCGACCTTCAAGGCCGTGCCGTCGATCCTGGACGGCAGGCGGCCCAGGCCGAAGACGGCGGCCGACGTACGAAGCCACAAGCCGAGCGTCTACCACTTGATGGACAGGCTCGGCTACAAGGTCTTCAAAGTCGAGTCCTCGTCAGCGATCTGCCCACCGGATATCTGCCCCGGCGCGCGGACGCGGCGACCCGGCGTGCTCGCCCGCCTCGCCGGCGACGGGCGCCCCGCGCGCTTCCACCGCTGGGTCGGCGCGATCCGGCGGCGCACCCAGCCGGCCTTCTACTTCCACCACGGCCTGATGCCGCACGAGCCGTGGATCTACCTGCCGGACGGACGCCAGGTCAGGCCCGCGGGCAACGACCCGATCGAGCTCAACAAGCTGCCGGGCTTCGACCAGACCGAGCTCTCCGTCCACAACCACCTGCGCCACCTGCTCCAGGTGGGCTACACGGATCACCAGGTCGGCGAGCTGATCGCCCGGCTGCGGCGCACCGGGCTGCTGCGCCGTGCGCTGATCATCGTGACGGCCGACCACGGCTACTCGTTCCAGATCGGCGTGCGCAGCCGGCGGCTGCTGAGCCAGCGCAACGTCGAGGAGATCGGGCCGGTGCCGTTCTTCGTGAAGGCGCCGGGGCAGACCGACGGGCGCGTCGATCAGAGCCTCGTCCGCAACATCGACGTGGTCGCGACGATCGCGGATCTGCTCGGCACCCCGGTGTTCTGGAAGCAGGACGGCCACTCGGCGTTTTCCGCGGCCACGCGCGCCCGCAGGGGGTTCGCCATCCGCACCCGCGACTTCGCGCAGGTCGTCCGCATCGGGCTACCCGAGATGCAGCGGCGCCGTGCCCTCTGGCGACAGCGCTGGGCGCGCCTGTTCGGAACCGGGATCCAGAGCCGTGTGCTCTACGGCGACCCGTGGGCGATGGCATACCGGATCGGCCCGGCGCCCGAGCTGATCGGCAGGCGCGTGTCCTCCCTTCGGGTCCGGCCGAGCGCCGTACGTGCGGGGCTCGAGAACGCGGGGCTCTTCCGCGACGTGAGCCCGAGCGGGAGGTACTTCCCGACGCTCGTCACGGGGGAGCTGCGCGGCGTGCCGTTCGGCGAGCACCGCGAGGTCGCCGTGGCGGTAAACGGGCGCATCAGCGCCGTGGGCGGGAGCTTCGACCTCTGGTGGAAGGGCCGCGAGTTCTACTCGGTGCTGGTGCCCGAGTCCGCGCTGCGCACCGGGCGCAACAGGATCGAGGTGTTCGAGATCCTGCCCTCGGGCGCGCTCGCGCGACTTCAGCGCCTGTAGACCGAGTTCGGCTCGGCGCTGGGATCAACGTCGATGTCCGGCGGATCCTTGCTCGCGTCGATCAGCGTGCAGAAGTAGCGCTCGCGGTCATCGCGCGCCACGCAGGTGCGGAAGAAGGCGTCGCCCAGCTCGATCGTGTTGGCGGTCTCGAGGTTGCGGATCAGCTCGTCGTCGCCGCGGCGCAGGATGAAGGAGCGGAATGCCTTCGCGTTGCGCTCGCTCTCCTTCGTCTCCGAGACGACCGTCGGCCGGGCCGCCAGCCCCGCGGCCACCACGCCGACGACCGTGGCGAGCAGCAGCCCGGTGCCGAAGCGGTCGATCAGCACCTCGAGCTGGGCGCGGGGCGGTGCGCCCGGCTCCGCCGCCGGGCGGCGCTTCCAGGTCCTGCGCGCCAGCCAGGGCGCGAGCACCGCGATGATGGCCAGGTTTCCGAACGTCGAGATCAGAATCGCGGGGATGAGATCCACCCCGCCGCCCACCGGGGGCAGCCGCCACATGATCAAGCCGTCGAGCAGCGTGATCACCACGAATGTGGGCCACATCCACGCCCCGCGCAGCCGCCAGCGGACGCGGGCGGGCCAGAAGCGCTCCTCTCGATCCACTGCACCGGAGAGTAGCCTTCGTCCCGTGGCTGAACTCTGGGTGGCGCAGCTCGGCACGGTCCCCTACGAGGACGGTCTGCGCCTGCAATCGACACTGCGTCAGCGGCGCCAGACCGGCGAGCTTCCTGACCTGCTGCTCGTGCTCGAGCATCCGCCCGTCTACACGAGGGGCAAGCGCGCCGAGCCGGGCGACCTGCCCATGGGCGAGGATTGGTACCGCGCCCAGGGCATCGAGGTCTGCGACACAGACCGCGGCGGCCGCGTGACCTACCACGGCCCCGGCCAGCTCGTGGCATACCCGATCATGGCCGTGGAGCGCGTGGCCGACTTCGTGCGCACCATGGAGGGCGCGATCGTGTCGGCCCTTGCGGACGAGGGCATCGCCGCCGAGGCGCGCGACACCCCGTTCACGGGCGTGTGGGCCGGCGACGCCAAGATCGCCTCGATCGGCGTCCGGCTCTCGGGTGGAGTCACGACACACGGGCTCGCGGTGAACGTGGACAACGAGCTTCAGCCCTTCGAGTGGATCGTGCCCTGCGGCATCGACCACGTGCGGATGACCTCCGTGGCGCGGGAGACGGGGCGCGAGCGCTCGCTGCCCTGCTTCCGCAAGCGGATGGCGTGGCGCTTCGCGGAGGCCTTCGGAATGCGCCAGCGAATCGTGACCGGCCGGCGCCTCGTCGAGCGCGAGCTGGTGGCAGCGTGAGCACGCGCTCGCGCTCGAATCCGGGCGGCGCCCGCGTGCTCGACATGGGCGAGGTGCGTCCGTTCCGCGAGCGCAAGCCGCCCTGGTTCAAGCGCCCGGCCCCCGGCGGACCGGCCTACCGCGAGCTGCGCGGGATGATCGAGGAGCAGGGCCTCCACACCGTCTGCCAGGAGGCGGCCTGCCCGAACATCGGCGAGTGCTGGGAGCGCGGCACCGCCACGTTCATGATCCTCGGCGACACCTGCACGCGCCGCTGCGGCTTCTGCAACGTCAAGACGGGCAAGCCCACCCACAACGACCCGCTCGAGCCGCTGCGCGTGGCGCAGTCGGTGAGGAAGATGGGGCTCCGCCATGCCGTGATCACGAGCGTGGACCGAGACGACCTGCCCGACCTCGGGGCGGGTGCGTTCGTGGGCGTGATCCGCTCGATACGGCGCATGGCGCCCGGCTGCAAGGTCGAGGTGCTCACGCCCGACTTCCGCGGCGAGGAGATGCCGCTCGCGCGCGTGATCGCCGAGCGCCCCGACGTCTTCAACCACAACGTCGAGACGGTGCCGCGCCTCTACCCGCTCGCGCGCCGCGGCTCGCGCTTCCTGCGCTCGTGCCGTGTGCTGCGCAACGCCAAGGAGATGGGCGGCGACGAGGTCGTCACGAAGTCCGGGCTGATGACCGGACTCGGCGAGTCGAAGGAGGAGCTGCTCGAGGCCTTCGGGGTGCTGCGCGAGCACGGGGTGCAGGTGCTCACCGTTGGGCAGTACCTGCGGCCGACGCGCGACCACCTCCCGGTGGTGCGCTACTGGCATCCCGACGAGTTCGCGGAGCTCGAGCGAGAGGCGTACGCCATGGGCTTCGAATCCGTGGCCGCGGGGCCGCTCGTGCGTTCGAGCTACCACGCCGAGCAGACCCTGGCCCAGGCCTCCTCTGGCTAGAAGCCACAGCGTGCGAGGCCTCCTGTGCTCCCACTGAAGGACGACATCCCGACGAGGCGCTTCCCGATCGTGACCTTGGTGCTGATCGCGATCAACGTGATTGTCTACTTCGTGTTCGAGCAGGGACTCTGGTCGCTGGGGGAGCACGGCAACGAGGTGGTCACCGAGTACGGCGCGATCCCGGTCGAGATCACCGATCCCGGGACGGAGTGCGCGGCCGTGGCGGACGGCAGCGCGATCCAGTGCGGGCCCGACAGCTTCGCACCTGATCAGGCGCCCGCCTGGATCACCGTCTTCACCTCGATGTTCCTGCACGGGAGCCTGTTCCACCTCGGCGGGAACATGCTGTTCCTCTGGATCTTCGGCAACAACATCGAGGACTCGATGAACCGCCTGGTCTTCGTGGGCTTCTATCTGCTCGGCGGCCTGGCGGCGCTTGGCCTCCAGGTCGCGATGGACACGGACTCCGTAATACCGACCGTGGGAGCCTCGGGCGCGATCGCCGCGGTGCTCGGCGCCTACGCTCGGCTGTACCCGCGCGCCCGCGTGGTCACGCTGGTGTTCATCGTGATCTTCTTCACCATCATCACTTTGCCCGCCGTGCTCGTACTGGGGTTGTGGTTCCTGTTGCAGCTGCTGCCAGTGTTCAGCGAGCCGGTCGGCGACAGCGGCGGCGGAGTCGCCTACTCCGCGCACGTCGGCGGCTTCCTGTTCGGGCTGCTGGCGATCAAGCTGCTCGCCAACAACGTCAACGAGGACTACGACCAAGAGCGGCGTATCCCGGTGTACTGATGGGCCGAACGCTCGCCCTCGTCGGCAGCCTGGTGATCATCTGCCTGCTCGCCTTCCTGACCGTATCCGTCGCCGTAGAGCGCGGGGTCGACGTCCTCGTGGTGCTCTCCGGGATCATCCTGGCGCTGCTCGGCATCGGAGTGCTGGGTGCGCTCACGACGCCGCCGCCGGATGGCTAGGAGCGGCCCGCCACCGCTTCCTCCGCGACCCGTTCTCCAGGGCGGCCGGCGCCGCTCGCGGCTCCCGCGCCTGCTCGCGGTCGTCGCGATCGTCGCCGCGCCGAGCGCCGTCGCGACGGCCGCGTGGATCTCGCTCGGCGACGAGATCGCCTCGGGCGGCGCCTCGAGCCCGCCGCTGGCGGTCGGCTCCACGCCGGTTGCGGATGCCCCGGAGGCGCCCCGCGAGCCCGCGCCGCTGATCGAGGCGGAGCCCGTGCCGGAGGTGCCGCTCGCCGGGGTCGACGCGTTCCACGTGCATCTGCGAAAGCCGCCGCGGGCGGGGCTCGTGTTCGACGTGGACACGGGCGAGGTGCTCTGGAGGCGCCGGCCGATGCTGGTGGTGCCGATGGCGAGCCTCACCAAGATCATGACCGCGCTGATCGCGGTCGAGGGCGGGGAGCCGGACGAGCCGGTCCGGATAACTCCAGCTGCCCTGCACTACTCGGGCTCGGGGGTTGGCGTGCTGCCTCGCGGAAAGCGCGTGCGCTTCGAGACGCTGCTCAATGGGATGTTGATCGTGTCTGGCAACGACGCCGCCATCGCGCTCGCCGTGCACCTCGCCGGCAGCGAGCGGCGCTTTATCGCGCTGATGAACAGACGCGCCCGCATTTGGGGGCTCGAATGCACGCATTTCGCCTCGTCGCACGGGCTCGAGGACGGCAACCGCTCGTGCGCGCGCGACCTCGCGGTCCTCACCCGCATGGCCATGGCGGAGCCGCGCATCCGGCGCATAGTCCGCCGCCGCCAGGTGGACTTCCGCTTCCCGATCAAGGGACGCCGCCTCTTCCTCTACGGCCACAACCCGCTGATCCGGATGGGCTACCCCGGAGCCATCGGCCTGAAGACCGGCTACACCAACGCGGCCGGCCGCTGCTTCGTCGGCGTGGCGCGCCAGCACGGCCGCCGGCTGGCGGTGGTGCTGCTCAACTCACGCGACCCGGCAAAGCACGCACCGAAGCTGCTGAACGCGGCGTTCGCGCACTTGTAGCGACGGCGTCGCTCCACCGAGCTCAACACAAACGGGACCATTTGTCCCGCAACGTGTTGAGCATCCGCGCGGGCGCTCTGATGGAGCCAGCCGGATTCGAACCGGCGGCCTTCGCGTTGCAAACGCGACGCTCTACCAACTGAGCTATGGCCCCGTCGCTTTGAAATGGTAGGGCGGTTCGACGAGTTTCGGCGGTTGCCAATTGTGGATACGGGGCATGCGAGGCGCCATGGGCGAGGAAGCGACTGAGGAGCGAGCGCGCGACGACGATTCGGCCGACGGGCCGGCCGTTCCGCAGGAGGGCGAGGCGGGGCCGCACGCGGGCGCGGGTCATGGTCAGCCCGACAAGTCCGCCAAGAAGACCGAGGACGCGCCCGCGCCGAGTCGCGCGGAGGTCTCGAACTACGAGATCGTCGAGCACTGGTTCGGGGTGGCGGCCGAGCGGCTCGACCTGCCCGACGACGTGGCCGCGGTCCTGCGCTCGTCCTACCGCGAGGTTCAGGTGCAGGTGCCGGTCAGGCTCGGCGACGGCAAGGTGCACGTCTTCTCCGGCTACCGCGTTCAGCACAACGGGGCGCGCGGGCCCTACAAGGGCGGCATTCGCTTCCACCCCGAGGTCGACCTCGACGAGGTTCGGGCGCTCGCCGAGCTGATGACCTGGAAGACGGCCATCGTGAGCCTCCCGTACGGCGGCGCCAAGGGCGGCGTGAACGTGGACCCGAGCAAGCTCGAGGCGCGCGAGGTCCAGGCGGTGGCGCGCTCGTTCATGGACAAGATCGAGAAGGTGCTCGGGCCGACGCGCGACATCCCCGCACCTGACGTCGGAACGAATGCACAGGTAATGGCCTGGCTGATGGACGAGTACGGGAAGCTCCACGGGCACACGCCCGCGTGCGTGACCGGCAAGCCGATCGCGCTCGAGGGTTCCTACGGGCGCGAGGCCGCCACCGGCCGCGGCGTCGTGCAGGTGTTTCGGGAGGCCGCGCCGGAGATCGGCCTCGACCCGGCCGAGGCGCGCTTCGCGGTTCAGGGATTCGGCAACGTGGGGTCATGGGCCTCCCGCCTGATGCAGGAGCTCGGCGCCACGATGGTCGGGGTGTCTGACGCCAGCGGCGCCATCGCCAGCGAGGGCGGCATCGACGCCGAGACGCTCGCCGAGCACGTGCGCGACGGCGGCAACGTAGGCGACTTCGACGGGAGCGCCGACGAGATCGACCCGGACGACCTTCTGGCACTCGACTGCGACGTCTTCATCCCTGCGGCGCTCGGCGGGATGATCCACAAGGCCAACGCCGACCGCATGCGCTGCCGGATGATGGTCGAGGGCGCGAACAGCCCAACCACCCCCGCGGCGGACTCGATCCTCAACGACAAGGGCGTGCTGATCGTGCCCGACGTGCTCGCCAACGCGGGCGGCGTCGTCGTCTCCTACTTCGAGTGGGTCCAGAACCTCCAGCACCTTCGCTGGACCGAGGACGAGGTGAACGAGCGGCTCGGCGAGATCATGCGTAAGGCGTTCCGCGAGGTGGCCGATCGAGCCCGCGAAAACGGCGTTCCGATGCGGCCCGCGGCCTACGAGCTCGGCATCGAACGGGTTGTCGAGGCGGCGTCCACCCGCGGCTACATCTAGTACCTCCGTCCAGTTCTACGGACAACTGTCGAGCGACCCAAAATCGCTATCTAGCTCGGGTCTCGCGATGCCGAAAACGAGGTACGACGGCATGGAGGGTTCCGTCGAACTAAGCGGCACGGGACGCCGCTGAGTTGCACCAAGCGGGGGGTCGCCGGGGCGGGCGGCTCCCCGCCGCAACTCTCTCTCGCAGCTAGTCGAAGTCGAAGTCGCGCGGCGGCTTCTGCTCGAACCAGAGCCGGTCGTGCTCCGGCGTCTCCTGGAGGAAGTCCGGGGTGTCCTCGAGCACGTCGAGGTCCTCCTCCTCATCGGCATCCGAGGCCGGCAGCTCCTCGTTCTCCTCCAGCGCCTCGTCCTCCTCCAGCTCCTCGTCCTCCTCGACCGCGGGGAAGCCGTGCGGTTCGGTGTCGCCGAGAGCCTCGTACGGATCCGGCTCCAGTTCGGGCTCGTCCGCGGCCGGCGCGCCCGCGGCGGGAACGTCCTCCACGGGCGGTGGCTCCAGCCCGGTGTGGTCGGCGACCGGGGCGTCGACCGGTTCGGGCGCGTGTTCCGGCGCGGCGGCGTGCTCCGGCGCCGGGGTCGGCTCGGCTGGGGTTGCCTCGTCGGTGACCGGCGCGGCCGAATCGCCGTCGAAGGGCGAAGCGGTCGGGGCATCGCCCCCGGCGGCTGGCGCGGAGGTGGCCTCGTCGGCCGCTGGCTCGGCATCCTCGGGCTGCTGCGCCACCTCGCGCCGAGCGGGCCCGAGCGCCTCTTCCTCCTGGCGCTCGACCTCTTCCTCGGGCACTCCGTGCTTGCGCTTCAGCTCGAGATGCTCCCTGATGGCATCGTCGAGTATGCCCATCGGGCGGAACCTTATCGAGGCCGGGAGGATGGCTCAGGCACGAGCGTCAGAGCGCGTTCCACGCGGTTCTTGCCGCCCCGCTTCGCCCGGTAGAGCGCGCCGTCGGCGTCCGCGATCAGGCT